>NZ_JAHLQZ010000022.1:0-41684 GCF_018919505.1 Citrobacter sp. S55_ASV_140 | reverse complement strand
GCTGGGCCTGGTTTCTGGCGCGTCTGGTGATTTCCGTCGTGGTGATGTCAGCGGTCCTGTTCGGGATGCTCTATATCATGCCGGACTGGTCGCAGGGAACGATGTTGTGGCGTTTACTGCGTCTGATGGCCGTCGTGGTGGCTGGGATTGCAGCTTACTTCGCCGCGCTTGCTGTGCTGGGCTTTAAAGTGAAAGAGTTTGTGCGCCGGACGGCGTAACCGATGATTGCCGGATGGCGGCGTTACGCCGGATCCGGCCTGCAGAACGCGCTGGCCTGAAAGCTGCGAGCGATCAGGCTGGCATTAAATAGAGAATTTTTTCCCGCCGCGGTGCGCAGCAGAGGTTTGACCGTTTGCGCCATACAGCGCCGGCTCCTGGTGCGGTTTCAGCACTTGAATCGCTTGTTGATTACGCTCAATTTGCCCTTCCAGCAGCCATCCGTTGTGCTGGTTGAGGTCGCGCAAATGCTGCGTTTTTTGAGTGATCGTCTGCCAGCGTTCAGCAATCTCATCGTTGGCGCTGCGCGTGGCGTCATGCTCCAGACGGCGCTGCTGCTCCAGATAATCAAGGGTTGCCAGCAAAGAGCTTTTTTCTTCTGTAATACGCTGTAGCTGGCTGCCGTTGATGTATCCGGCGGAAAGCTGCTGCTGCTCAGCATCCATTACCGTTTTCAGGTCATTGAGGACGGTTGTCATCTGATCAAGTATTTCTGACAAACGAGTCATACTTTATTTACTCTGTAAGTAGCTCTGTGCCTCGCGAATGAGCGAGTCGGCAATTTTTCCGGTATCCATTTTCAACTCACCGTTACGGATCGCGGTTTTTAATGCTTCGACGCGTTCCATATTGATGTCATTGGTGCCGGGCTGCATCAGTTTGGCCTGGGCGTCGCTCAGCATAACGCTGGTGCTGGTGGTCGCGGTGGTTTTTTCCTTCCGCGCTTTTTGTACCGGCGCATCGCTGGTTTCACGTGGCTGAACGGTACTGACTGGCTTCAATGGTGAGGTACGATCAATGCTCATTTTGTTTATCCTCATCGAGGGGGTACGCTATAGCGGCCCGCTGTAATCATTGGTTGTTTATCTATCGGCACACGCTAAAAAATCTTTAACCTATTATAGGTTAATAAGAATATTCCCATCAGAATCGACGATGCCGCTCACCACCTGGCCGGAAATCATCCGCACTCGCGCATTCTGTGCGACGGCGGCATTGTTCAGCGCTTTACCTTCGGCATTCACCCGAAAGCCATCGCCATTGGCGATAACCAGTACGCGTTGGCCAGCTTTGATCCGCCAGGCCTGGCGCAACATTGAAAGCTGTATCGGCTGACCGGGAACCAGATCGCGCAGACTCACCGCGTCCTGCACCTGATTCAAATCTAACACGGCGCGCGGCGGCAGTTGGTCCAGCCGGCCTCGCTTTAACGTCACGCTGGTCGGGGTTAGCGCGCTGCCCCGGGCGACGGGCGCGGCGGCAACCACGTAGTTTCCCGTGGCCTGCACATTCACCTGCAAATAACGTTTCTCGTTGGCGCAGCGGGCCAGCACGTTCACATTCCCCCACAGTTTCGCGTTGCCTGACACGCTTAATGCGGGTTGCTCGCAACTGGGCAGTAGGTTAGGCGACGTACGGATAGTGACGACCACCTCATCGCTAAACCCGGCCAGACGTTGGGAAAACCATGCCGTCAGCTGTGAATTCAGGTCTTGCGCCAGCGTCATAGGGCTGAACAGCAGTGCTGCCACAACTATTCCACGTTTAAACGTTTGCATCAAAACCTCGCGCTTTTTCAGGTAGTGGCAGGATTTTACCTGTGTGACGCAGTCATCAACGCAACAAATAGCGACGCATTTTGCGTTTATTCCGGCGATAACGCGCGCGTAATGGGATTTAAGCTGTCGGCTGAATTTTGTCATTTGCGGAGGAGATATGCTCGATAAGCTCGACGCCGCCTTACGTTTTCAACAGGAAGCGCTGAATTTGCGCGCCCAGCGCCAGGAAATATTGGCCGCCAACATTGCCAATGCCGACACGCCGGGGTATCAGGCGCGCGATCTGGATTTCGCCAGTGAATTGAAAAAAGTCATGGTGCGTGGACGGGAACAAACCGGCGGCGTCTCGTTGACGCTGACCTCTGCACAACATATTCCGGCCCAAACCGCTTCTGCTCCCGCTACGGAATTGCTCTATCGCATTCCTGACCAGCCGTCTCTGGATGGTAATACGGTGGATATGGACCGGGAACGTACGCAATTTGCAGACAACAGCCTCAAATATCAAATGGGGCTGACCGCGTTGGGCGGACAAATCAAAGGCATGATGAACGTGCTGCAAGGAGGGAACTAATTCGTGGCGCTGTTAAATATTTTTGATATCGCAGGCTCTGCGCTGACGGCGCAGTCTAAGCGTCTGAACGTGGCGGCCAGCAACATGGCGAATGCGGATAGCGTCACCGGACCCGACGGTCAGCCGTATCGCGCCAAGCAGGTTGTTTTTCAGGTTGATGCCGCGCCAGGGGCGGCTACAGGCGGCGTAAAAGTGGCTGACGTTATTGAAAGCCAGGCGCCGGATAAGCTGGTGTATGAGCCGGGTAATCCGCTGGCCGATGCGAACGGCTACGTAAAAATGCCGAATGTGGACGTCGTCGGCGAGATGGTCAACACCATGTCCGCTTCGCGTAGCTACCAGGCAAACGTCGAAGTGCTCAACACCGTGAAAAGCTTGATGCTCAAAACGCTTACGTTAGGCCAGTAAAGGAGACGCACATGTCTGTTGCTGTAACCATGAATGACCCGAGCAATGCAGGCGTTAAAGCCGCTACCGGGAATAGCTCCCTGACGGGCAGTAATGCCGCTGACCTGCAAAGCAGTTTTCTGACGCTGCTGGTCGCACAGTTGAAAAACCAGGACCCAACCAACCCGCTGCAAAACAACGAACTGACCACCCAACTGGCGCAAATCAGCACCGTGAGTGGGATTGAGAAACTGAACACCACGCTGGGGTCTATTTCCGGGCAGATCGACAACAGTCAGTCGCTGCAGGCCAGTACGTTGATTGGTCACGGCGTCATGATCCCAGGCACCACCATCCTGACCGGTAAAGGTACGGAAGAGGGCGCGAAAACCACCACCACGCCGTTTGGCGTTGAGCTGCAGCAGCCAGCAGATAAGGTCACTGCAACGATTACCGATAAAGACGGCAAAGTGATACGCACTATTGATATCGGCGGCTTGAAAGCAGGAGTTCATACCTTTACCTGGGACGGCACCATGACCGATGGCACGGATGCGCCAAGCGGTTCTTATAACGTCTCAATTGCTGCCAGCAATGGCGGAACGCAACTGGTGGCACAGCCGCTTCAGTTTGCGCTGGTGCAGGGTGTTATTCGCAGTAACGGCGGTAATACGCTGGACCTGGGCACCTATGGAACCACCACCCTCGACGAAGTACGGCAAATAATCTAAGCCCTCACACTTATCAGGAGTAAGTCATGGCCTTTTCTCAAGCGGTCAGCGGTCTGAACGCTGCAGCGACCAACCTCGATGTCATTGGTAATAACATCGCCAACTCCGCTACCTACGGTTTTAAATCTGGTACGGCTTCTTTTGCCGATATGTTCGCCGGTTCTAAAGTGGGCCTGGGGGTTAAAGTTGCGGGTATTACTCAGGACTTTACCGATGGTACTACCACCAATACCGGACGCGGACTGGATGTGGCTATCAGCCAGAACGGATTTTTCCGTATGGTAGACAGCAACGGCTCTGTATTCTACAGCCGTAACGGTCAGTTCAAGCTCGATGAAAACCGCAATATCGTTAACATGCAGGGGCTGCAACTGACAGGTTATCCTGCTACCGGTACACCGCCGACAATACAGCAAGGTGCTAACCCGGCACCGATCACTATTCCGAATACGCTGATGGCGGCGAAAACCACGACTACCGCGTCAATGCAGATCAACCTGAACTCCACTGACAAGGTGCCAAGCAAAACGCCGTTTAATCCAAACGATGCGGATTCCTACAACAAAAAAGGCACTGTTACCGTTTTCGATAGTCAGGGTAACGCCCATGACATGAATATTTTTTATGTCAAAAACGCGCAGAGCAACACCTGGGAAATTCACACTCAGGATGCCTCAACCGGCGACCCCGCAAAATCAGCCGGGTTTATGCAGTTTAACGAAAATGGTGCGTTTTTAGGGATTAGCGCTACGGCAACCGGTACGCCAGCAGGAACGGACATCAACATCGAAACAGGGCAAATTAACGGTGCAGATACCGCAAAATTCTCCCTGAGCTTCCTGAACTCCATGCAGCAGAACACCGGTGCCAACAACATCGTCGCCACGAATCAGAACGGCTACAAGCCGGGCGATCTGGTGAGCTACCAGATTAACAATGACGGTACCGTGGTCGGTAATTACTCCAACGAACAGCAACAGGTACTGGGCCAGATCGTGCTGGCAAACTTTGCCAACAATGAAGGTCTGGCGTCTCAGGGCGACAACGTCTGGGCGGCTACACAGGCTTCCGGCGTGGCGCTGCTGGGTACCGCAGGCGAAGGTAACTTCGGCAAACTGACCAACGGCGCGCTGGAAGCCTCAAACGTGGATTTGAGTAAAGAACTGGTGAATATGATCGTCGCTCAGCGTAACTATCAGTCGAACGCGCAGACCATCAAAACCCAGGATCAGATCCTCAACACGCTGGTCAACCTGCGCTAAGCGCCTGACGGGATGGCTTAATGGATCACGCAATTTATACCGCTATGGGCGCGGCCAGTCAGACGCTGAATCAACAGGCGGTGACGGCCAGCAACCTGGCAAACGCCTCCACGCCGGGCTTTCGTGCGCAGCTCAATGCGCTGCGTGCGGTTCCCGTTGAAGGTTTGTCTTTACCGACGCGTACGCTGGTGGTGGCCTCCACGCCGGGGGCCGACATGACGCCGGGCCAGATGGACTATACCTCACGCCCGCTGGACGTGGCGTTGCAACAGGACGGCTGGTTGGCTGTCCAGACCGCAGACGGTAGCGAAGGATATACCCGTAATGGCGCCATTCAGGTAAGCCCTACGGGTGAACTCACTATTCAGGGGCATCCGGTAATCGGTGAAGCCGGGCCGATAGCCGTACCGGAAGGTTCCGAAGTCACCATTGCGGCTGACGGGACGATCTCGGCGCTTAACCCAGGCGATCCTGCCAATACGGTTGCGCCCGTTGGGCGTCTGAAGCTGGTGAAGGCGACGGGGAATGAAGTGCAACGTGGTGATGACGGTATGTTTCGTCTGACTCAGGCCGCACAGGCTACCCGTGGCGCGACGTTACAGGCCGATCCGAGCATCCGCGTTATGTCGGGCGTGCTGGAAGGTAGTAACGTCAAGCCGGTTGCCGCGATGAGCGACATGATTGCCAACGCCCGCCGTTTTGAAATGCAGATGAAGATTATCAGTAGCGTGGATGATAACGCGGGCCGCGCTAACCAACTGCTGTCGATGAGTTAACACAGGACATTTTATGATCAGTTCATTATGGATCGCCAAAACCGGCCTGGATGCGCAGCAAACCAACATGGATGTGATTGCCAACAACCTGGCAAACGTCAGCACCAACGGATTTAAGCGTCAACGTGCGGTGTTTGAAGATCTGTTGTATCAGACGATTCGCCAGCCTGGCGCCCAGTCTTCTGAACAAACCACACTGCCGTCCGGTTTGCAGATTGGTACCGGTGTGCGTCCGGTTGCGACCGAGCGTTTACACAGCCAGGGTAACCTGTCGCAGACTAACAACAGTAAAGACGTGGCAATTAAAGGTCAGGGCTTTTTCCAGGTCATGCTGCCTGATGGTACGTCAGCTTATACCCGTGACGGTTCTTTCCAGGTGGATCAGAACGGTCAGTTAGTGACGGCGGGTGGTTTTCAGGTTCAGCCTGCCATTACCATCCCGGCTAACGCGCTCAGCATCACCATTGGACGTGACGGTATTGTCAGTGTGACCCAGCAGGGTCAGGCTGCGCCTGTTCAGGTCGGGCAGCTTAACCTGACCACCTTTATGAACGACACCGGCCTGGAAAGTATTGGTGAGAATCTGTACACCGAAACGCAGTCATCTGGCGCGCCGAATGAGAGCACGCCGGGGCTGAACGGCGCGGGTCTGCTGTACCAGGGTTATGTTGAAACCTCTAACGTCAATGTGGCGGAAGAACTGGTAAACATGATCCAGGTTCAGCGCGCTTACGAAATCAACAGTAAAGCGGTATCGACCACCGATCAGATGCTGCAAAAACTGACGCAACTCTAAAGTGGAGTCCGGTGGGGTGAGAACCTCACCGGCACACTGATTTTGAAGATGACCGCAATGCGAAAATACGCGCTTCACCCATACCCAATTTTAGCTCTGCTGGTGGTTTCACTGACAGGGTGCGCCTGGATCCCAGCCACGCCGCTCGTGCAGGGCGCGACGTCTGCTCAACCGGTTCCAGGCCCGACGCCGGTGGCGAATGGCTCAATCTTCCAGTCGGCACAGCCGATTAACTACGGTTATCAGCCGCTCTTCGAAGACCGCCGTCCGCGCAATATTGGCGATACGCTGACCATCGTATTGCAGGAAAACGTCAGCGCGAGCAAAAGCTCCTCGGCAAACGCCAGCCGCGACGGCAAGACCAACTTTGGTTTTGATACCGTACCGCGCTACCTGCAAGGGCTGTTTGGTAACGAACGTGCCGACGTAGAAGCCTCCGGTGGGAACACTTTTAACGGTAAAGGCGGCGCGAACGCCAGCAATACCTTCAGCGGTACGTTGACCGTAACGGTCGATCAGGTCCTGGTGAATGGCAATTTACATGTCGTGGGTGAAAAACAGATCGCCATTAATCAGGGCACTGAGTTCATTCGCTTCTCCGGGGTCGTTAACCCGCGCACCATCAGTGGCAGCAACTCCGTACCGTCAACTCAGGTTGCGGATGCGCGTATTGAGTACGTCGGCAACGGCTACATCAATGAAGCGCAAAATATGGGCTGGTTGCAGCGTTTCTTCCTTAACTTGTCGCCGATGTAAGCGAGGTACCCGGTGTTTAAATCTCTTGTTGGAATGGTACTGGTACTGGCAACCGCCTTTGCGCATGCCGACCGTATTCGTGACCTGACCAGCGTGCAGGGCGTGCGGGAAAACTCGTTGATAGGTTACGGGCTGGTGGTCGGGCTGGATGGTACCGGTGACCAGACCACACAGACGCCGTTTACGACGCAAACGCTCAATAACATGCTGTCGCAGTTGGGGATCACCGTACCAACCGGCACCAATATGCAGCTGAAAAACGTGGCGGCGGTGATGGTTACCGCGCAGTTCCCGGCTTTTGGTCGCCAGGGGCAAACCATTGACGTGGTGGTCTCTTCCATGGGGAACGCCAAAAGCCTGCGCGGCGGAACGCTGCTGATGACCCCGCTGAAAGGGGTCGATAGCCAGGTATATGCCTTGGCGCAGGGGAATATTCTGGTTGGCGGTGCGGGCGCGGCTGCGGGTGGCAGTAGCGTGCAAGTTAACCAGCTCAATGGCGGACGCATCACCAACGGCGCGACCATCGAACGTGAGTTGCCCAGCCAGTTCGGCGGCGGCAACACTATTAATCTGCAGCTCAATAATGAAGATTTCACTATGGCGCAGCAGATTACCGACACCATTAACCGCTCGCGTGGCTTTGGCAGCGCGACGGCGCTGGATGCCCGGACCATACAAGTGCGTGTGCCAAGCGGCAACAGTTCACAGGTACGCTTCCTTGCCGACATCCAGAATATGGAGGTGAACGTCACGCCGCAGGACGCGAAGGTCATTATCAACTCGCGTACGGGATCTGTAGTCATGAACCGTGAAGTCACGCTGGATAGCTGTGCCGTGGCGCAGGGTAACTTGTCGATTACGGTAAACCGCCAGGCAAACGTCAGCCAGCCGGATACGCCGTTTGGCGGCGGACAGACCGTAGTGACGCCACAAACGCAGATCGATCTGCGCCAGAGCGGCGGCTCGCTGCAAAGCGTACGTTCCAGCGCCAATCTGAACAACGTCGTGCGCGCGCTGAATGCGCTGGGGGCGACGCCGATGGATCTGATGTCCATTCTGCAATCGATGCAGAGCGCGGGTTGCTTACGCGCCAAACTGGAAATCATCTGATGATTGGCGACAGCAAACTGCTGACCAGCGCCGCCTGGGATGCGCAAGCACTGAACGAACTGAAAGCGAAAGCGGGTCAGGATCCGGCGGCGAATATTCGCCCCGTGGCCCGTCAGGTTGAAGGGATGTTCGTGCAGATGATGCTGAAAAGCATGCGTGAAGCGTTGCCGAAAGATGGCGTGTTTAGCAGCGATTCAACGCGTTTGTATACCAGCATGTATGACCAACAAATTGCGCAGCAGATGACCGCAGGCAAAGGTCTGGGACTGGCTGAAATGATGGTTAAGCAGATGACGCAAGGACAAGCGCAACCTGCTGATGATGCGCCACAGGTGCCGATGAAGTTTCCGCTGGAAACGGTGACCAGCTATCAAAACCAGGCGCTGACGCAACTGGTGCGCAAAGCCATCCCGAGGACGACGGAAAGTAATGATGAGCCGCTGTCGGGCGACAGTAAAGACTTCCTCGCCCAGCTGTCGCTGCCGGCAAAACTGGCGAGTCAGCAAAGCGGCGTTCCGCATCATCTCATTCTGGCGCAGGCGGCGCTGGAGTCCGGATGGGGCCAGCGGCAAATTCGCCGGGAAAACGGCGAACCGAGTTTCAACATTTTTGGCGTGAAGGCTTCGGGAGGCTGGAAGGGACCAACGACCGAAATCACCACCACCGAATATGAAAACGGCGAGGCGAAAAAGGTGAAAGCCAGATTCCGCGTCTATAGCTCTTACCTTGAGGCGCTGTCGGATTATGTCGGGCTGATTTCCCGTAACCCGCGCTATGCGGCGGTGACCGCAGCTGCAACCGCTGAGCAGGGCGCGCAGGCTCTGCAAAATGCCGGTTACGCTACCGACCCTAACTATGCGCGGAAATTAACCAGCATGATCCAGCAGTTGAAATCGATGAGTGAAAAGGTGAGCAAAACCTACAGCACGAACATCGATAATCTCTTTTAAATAGCTCAAGTCTACCGACCTGCTGCCGATAATAACGAGTATTGAAGGATTACAAGGAACCTCCATGTCCAGCTTGATTAATAACGCGATGAGTGGACTCAGCGCAGCGCAGGCCGCGTTGAACACTGCCAGTAATAACATCTCCAGCTATAACGTCGCCGGATATACCCGACAAACGACAATTATGGCGCAAGCGAACAGCACGCTGGGTGCGGGGGGCTGGGTAGGCAATGGCGTCTATGTTTCTGGTGTGCAGCGCGAGTATGACTCGTTTATCACCAATCAGCTGCGGGCAGCGCAAAACCAGAGCAGCGGTCTGACGACCCGTTATGAGCAAATGTCGAAAATCGACAACCTGTTGTCCAGCAAAACCAGTTCGATTTCGACCTCAATGCAGGACTTTTTTACCAGCCTGCAAACGCTGGTCAGTAACGCCGAAGATCCGGCGGCACGCCAGGCGCTGATCGGTAAAGCTGACGGTTTGGTGAATCAGTTTAAAACGACCGATCAGTATCTGCGCGATCAGGATAAGCAGGTTAATACCGCTATCAAAGCCAGCGTCGATCAGATCAACAACTACTCGAAACAAATCGCCAGCCTTAACGACCAGATTTCTCGTCTGACCGGTGTTGGGGCGGGGGCCTCCCCTAACGATCTGCTCGATCAGCGCGATCAACTGGTCAGTGAACTGAACCAGCTTGTCGGCGTGGAAGTCAGCGTTCAGGACGGCGGCACTTACAACGTAACCATGGCGAACGGTTATTCATTGGTGCAGGGCAGCAATGCGCGCCAACTGGCGGCAGTGCCTTCCAGTGACGATCCTTCGCGTACAACCGTTGCGTATGTGGATGGCGTTGCCGGAGCGGTTGAGATCCCTGAGAAACTGCTGAATACCGGTTCATTGGGTGGACTGCTCACCTTCCGTTCGCAGGAACTGGATCAAACGCGTAACACGCTGGGCCAACTGGCGCTGGCGTTTGCCGATGCGTTTAACACCCAGCATAAAGAAGGTTTTGATGCTAACGGCGATGCGGGTAAAGATTTCTTTGCTATCGGCAGCCCGTCCGTACTGAGTAACGCTAAAAATACCGGTAAAGCAGAATTAAGTGCTGAAGTTGATGACAGTTCGAAAGTGCAGGCTACCGACTATAAAGTTGTGTTTAGCGGCGGCAAATGGCAGGTGACGCGTCTGGCCGATAACACCACGTTTGAAGCTAAACCTGATGCGAACGGTAAACTGGATATTGATGGTCTGAAGGTAACGGTTAAGGCTAATCCAACCGGCGCTAACGATAACGACAGCTTTATTCTGAAACCCGTGAGCAACGCTATCGTTGATATGAAAGTCATGGTGACTGACGAGTCGAAAATCGCCATGGCGTCAGAGAAAAGCACTGATCCTGCTGCAGATACAGGTGCAAGCGATAACCGTAACGGTCAGAAACTGCTGGATCTGCAAACCAAGGCAACTGTTGGTAATAAAACCTTTAATGACGCTTACGCCACCCTGGTGAGTGACGTGGGCAACAAAACGGCGACGCTGAAAACCAGCAGTACCACGCAAAACAATGTGGTCAAGCAGCTTTATAACCAGCAGCAGTCGATTTCCGGGGTAAACCTCGACGAAGAATACGGTAATTTGCAGCGTTATCAGCAGTATTACCTGGCTAACGCACAGGTATTGCAAACTGCGAATGCGCTGTTTGATGCATTGATTAATATTCGCTAAGGGAGAGGGACACAATGCGTATCAGCACCCAGATGATGTACCAGCAGAACATGCGTGGCATCACTAACTCTCAGGCTGAATGGATGAAGTTCGGCGAGCAGATGTCGACCGGCAAACGTGTGATCAGCCCGTCTGACGATCCGATTGCCGCGTCGCAAGCCGTAGTGCTTTCTCAGGCTCAGGCGCAGAACAGCCAGTACACGCTGGCGCGCACCTTCGCGACGCAGAAAGTCTCGCTGGAAGAGAACGTACTGAGCCAGGTAACAACGGCTATTCAGGCTGCGCAGGAGAAAATTGTTTATGCCGGTAACGGTACATTAAGTGATGATGACCGTGCATCGTTGGCCACTGATTTGCAGGGTATCCGCGATCAACTGATGAACCTGGCGAACAGCACCGACGGTAATGGGCGCTACATTTTTGGCGGATATAAAACCGAATCGGCCCCGTTTGCCCAGGCTGATGGTTCCTATAGCGGTGGAACAACAAATGTGACCCAGCAGGTTGATGCTTCCCGTACCATGGTCATTGGTCACACGGGCGACAAAATCTTCGCCAGCCTGACCAGCAACGCCGTACCGGAACCACCGGGTAGCACCCAGGAAAAGAACCTGTTCAAAATGCTGGACAGCGCGATTGAAGAGCTAAAAATTCCTATTGCGGGTGATGATGTGGCAAAGGATAAGGCCGCAGCAGCTATCGATAAAACCAATCGTGGCTTGAAAAACTCACTGAATAACGTGCTTTCCGTTCGCGCAGAATTGGGTACCCAACTGAGTGAACTGAGCTCACTGGATTCACTGGGAGCCGATCGTGCGTTAGGCCAAACCCAACAGATGAGCAACCTGGTGGATGTCGACTGGAATGCGGCGATTTCGTCCTACGTCATGCAGCAGGCCGCACTTCAGGCTTCTTATAAAGCATTTACCGATATGCAGGGAATGTCGTTGTTCCAGCTTAATCGGTAATATCTCTTTTTGAACATATCTTGAAACTGGGTATGTTTGTCTGCCCGCTCCCTTAACACCCAGGAGCGGGCATTTTTTTAGGCTACTGTTGTTTTGCTAAGCGACAGATTTCCCGTCAGCCTTATTACCAGCGCAAGCGCACCGCTGATGGTTGCCAGCGTCACCACACCTTCCCAGTTTGCCAGCGCATAGACCTGACTCCCGAGAACGGAACCCAGCGCCATACCAATGAACACCATAGTAAACAGCAGCGCATTCAGACGGCCCCGGGCCTGAGGCTCCAGGCCATAAACCAGGTTCTGGTGGGCAACCAGGCTGGATTGCAATCCGAGATCAAAACCGACCGCCGAAACAGCAATCAGCAGCCACTGCCCCTGTACTGGCAGGGCGGGTAACAAGAACATCAGTGCGAAAGAGACGGTTACCAGCAAAGCACCTAACTGCGTCACTTTTGCTGCGCCCACTTTATCGGCCAGATGACCCGCCAACGGCGCGGCAAGCGCACCGGCGGCTCCCGCGATACCAAACGCGCCCGCCATCGCGCTACCCATGTGATAATGTTCAGATAACATCACCGCCAGCGTGGACCAGAAAGCGCTGAAGGCTATGGACAGAAAGCCCTGTGCCAGCGCCGCGCGGCGCAATGTGGGATACCGTTGCCAGAGCTGCGCCATAGAGAACATCAATGACGGGTAGCTCAGTGTGGAATGGGCCGTAAAACGAGGCAGCGCCTTCCACATAATTACGGTAATCATGGCAATACTGGCGGCGGCAAGTTGGTACATCTCACGCCAGCCAAACGCTTCACCCACCAGTCCGCTGACGGTACGCGAGAGTAAAATCCCCAACAGCAGACCAGTCATCACCGTGCCCACCGTTTTTCCCTGTTTGCCTTCCGGCGCCAGAATAGCCGCCGCGGGAACGATATCCTGCGCCATTGTTGCCGCCATGCCCATCAACAGGCTCACTATTAGCAGTGAATGTAACTGCCCGGTAAAGCTGCATGCCAGAAGCAGTACGGCAAGAGAGATACTTTTCAGCAGGATTAATGTCCGGCGGTCATAACGATCGCCCAATGGCAATAAAAACAGAATACCCAGCGCGTATCCCGCCTGGGTCAGCGTCGGAACCAGCCCCATGCCGGTAATACTTAAGTTCAGATCCTGACCCATTAAAGGCAGAAGGGGCTGGGCATAGTAGATAGCGGCAACGCTGAATCCGGCTCCTAATGCCAGAACGAAAATGACCCAACGGGAAAGTGCGGTGTGTGTGTTCACAAATGATTCCTCAATCACAGGATGTGCGGCTATTTTTATCCTTCTGCGGGTGGTGCGGTAGCGAGCGCAGTGGTAAAACAGTTATACGTCAGGCGTATGAAGAAACTGGTAATGATAAAAACTGAACGTATAGATAGGGTGGAATTGATGCGCACGTTTGTGCGCATCGTTGAAGCAGGATCGCTTTCGGCAGCGGCAAAACAGATGGGGACAACGCAAGCGACGGTAAGCCGACGGTTGCAATCCCTGGAAACTCTGCTGGGTGTGAAACTGATCATGCGTACCACGCATGCGATGAAATTAACCGACGATGGAGAGCGCGGTTACCAGCACGCCAAAAATATCATCGATGCCTGGCTGGCGCTGGAAGATGGACTTAATGTCACGGAAGATGAACCGGTGGGGACGTTGCGCGTACGGGCGCCGCATGCGTTTGGACAGCAACAGCTTCTTGAGCCGCTGTTGCAGTTTCTTTCGCGCTATCCACAGTTATCGGTGGAGTGGATGCTTAACGACAAAACCGTTGATTTCTTGAGCGATAATATTGATTGCGCGATTCGGGTTGGCGCGGAAGTCGATCCGGCCACGGTTTCGGTTTTACTGGCTGAAGTTCCCCGTAGCATGGTGGTGAGTCCTGTATTGCTGGAGCAATATGGCGAAATTTCGCACCCTGAGCAGTTATCCGCGCTGCCGTGGATTGCAGTGAACACGTTTTTTCAGCATAGCGTTTCGTTGCTACACCAGGCGCGTAATGAACCTGTCACGCTGACTATTTCACCCAGATTAAGTACTGACAGTATTTATGTGGCAAGAAATGCCGCGCTGGCCGGGCTGGGGGTGACGATTGTTTCCAGCTGGATGGTTGAAGAAGATATCGCCAACGGACGTTTAGTTATGCTGCTACCCGAGTGGCGGGCAGCCTCGTTGCCGGTGCATCTGGTTTATCCCTGGGCGCGTTACTATCCGACACGGTTGCGCAAATTTTTAGCGTTAATGAAGGATGTGATGCCGCAATTAACCGGGATGAAACGCGTAGAGCCGATATAAAAAAGCCGACCCTAAGGTCGGCTTTGAGGTTGATTATGACTTATTCAACCGGCTGCGGGCGTGTTGCCGGCGCAGTGGCCTGATGCGTGGCGCTGTGTCCACCGGCGGCGCCTTTGCCTTCAAAGGCGAATGGCGGGCGCTGCCAGTCGCTATGACGCGGCGCTTCTGGCACATAATCCGGCGCGGGAGCGCGGGTCATCGGCGCAGTCGCATGGCTGTGAAGGTGCTCGGCGTCAACGCTTGTTGCGACAACGTCAGACTTAACGACTTCAGCTTCTACAACCGGCGCAGCAACAACTTCCTGCGGCGCAGCGACTTCTTCCACAACAGGTGCTGCTTGCGCGACTTCTTCAACCACCTCCGGCTTGGAGACGATGATTTCCGCAGGCTCTTCAGCCGGGGTTTCAGCGACCGGTTGAGCTTCAGCGGCGATCTCTTCAGCTACAGGTGCGTCAGATTCAGCGATAATTTGCGGTTGTTCTTCAACCGGGGTCGCAATGACTTCCGGATGCGTGGTTTCAACAACGGCAATCTGAGGTTCCGCTACAACTTCCTCTGGCTGCACGGCTTCAACCGGCGCAGGAGTGTCCGCAATGTGCTCAACGGCAGCCGCAGCAACCTGAGGCTCTACTGCGACAGAGGCAGTTTGCTCCTGGTGAATTTCCTGCTCGCGTTGTTCTTCAACCTGCTGATCCTGCGGACGAACGACAGGGTAGCTGATCCATACTTTACCGGACGCCAATTCAGGAGAAGCACAGGCGACGGTCAGCGGCATTGGCGACTGAGCCGGATAACGCTCGTCACGATAACGACGACGACGCTGTCCACTTACGCGCAGATGGCGAGGGGAACGGCGGGAACGACGTGGCATACCGTTGGAGTCACGCGCTTCGCTGTTGTCTTCCTGCTCAGGTGCGACAACGGCTGGCAGATCAACTTTCGCCAGTTCGGTACGCGGAGTCGGTACGGACTGCTCAACGGCTTGAGCGACAACGACCTCAGCTGCCGCAGCGGTAGTTGCCACTTCGGCTTCAACCGCCGTGCTGTCTGTATAACGCACTTTCTGGTTCAACTGACGCTGTTTACGACGGGTCTGAGGCTGACGTACGCGCTCTTCCTGCTCGGTATCCTGCGCTTGTTGTTCAGCCAGGTTCAGCTCTTTAACTTCCTGCTGCGCCTGACGCTTGTCATCGTTGCGGCGGCGGTTGCGCTCGCGACGCGGGGTCTGCTGCTCATCACCTGATTTCGCTTTGTCAGCGACATCACTGGATTGCTGGCGATTATCGCGCGCTTCCGCATTTTGCTGCTGGGCCTGACGACGGTTACGACGATTGTCATCGCGATTTTCGCCGTTTTCCGCACGTTCGTTACGGTTGTCACGATCGCCACGGTTATCGCGGTTATCACGACGATCGTTACGATCGCGACGATTATTTTGACGTGGTTTACGGCGGTCCTGCTGACGTTCCGTCTTCTCTTCAGCTTTCGGTGCAGGTTGTTCAACCGGCTTCGCTTCTTCGTTACCGCCGAAGATAGACTTCAGTGCGCTGAAGAAACGGCTAATCAAACCAGGCTGAGAGGCTGTTGCTGCGGTGGCAGCAGCAGCTTTAGGCGCTACGGCTTTAACAGCGGGTTCTTGCACGGTTGGTGCTGGCGGCACGTCTGGCATAGCAAAGGTCGCGAGTGCCGGTTGCTCTGGCTGTTTACGCTCGACATACTCTTGTTCTGACGGCAGTTCCATTGCTTCTTCGTGCAGCTTCGGCAGCAAGTAGCTCAGGGTTGGCGTTTCTTCGCCTTTGCGGACGCGCAGCACGGAATAGTGCGGGGTTTCCATCTGATCGTTTGGCACGATTACACAGCGCACGCCATTCTGACGCGTCTCGATGGCGTTGACCGCAGTACGCTTTTCGTTGAGCAGATAAGAGGCAATCGGCACAGGAACGATAGCGTGAACTTCCTGGGTATTCTCTTTCAGCGCTTCTTCTTCAATCAGACGCAGAATAGACAGCGACAGAGATTCGTTGTCACGCACGGTACCGGTGCCGGAGCAGCGCGGGCAGACGTGATGGCTGGACTCACCCAGAGACGGGCTCAGACGCTGGCGGGACATCTCCAGCAGGCCGAAGCGAGAAATATGGCTGATCTGAATACGCGCTCGGTCCTGACGCACGGCTTCACGCAGGCGGTTTTCAACCGCACGCTGGTGGCGAACCGGCGTCATATCGATAAAGTCGATGACAATCAGGCCGCCGAGGTCGCGCAGACGCAGCTGACGCGCAATTTCATCGGCTGCTTCCAGGTTGGTGTTGAATGCGGTTTCTTCGATGTCGCCGCCGCGGGTCGCGCGTGCGGAGTTGATATCGATAGCGGTAAGGGCTTCAGTGCTGTCGATGACGATGGAGCCGCCGGACGGCAGACGCACTTCGCGCTGGAATGCAGACTCAATCTGAGATTCAATTTGATAGTGGCTGAACAGCGGAATTTCACCGGTGTACAGTTTGATTTTGCTGCTGAAATCCGGACGACCCAGCGCGGCGATGTGCTGACGCGCCATCTCCATGACTTTCGGGTTATCAATGAGGATTTCGCCAATATCCTGACGTAAATAGTCACGGAATGCGCGGACGATGACGTTGCTTTCCTGGTGAATCAGGAACGGAGCAGGGCGGCTGTCGGCGGCTTTTTGAATGGCTTCCCAGTGTTTCAGGCGGAAGCTCAGGTCCCATTGCAGCGCTTCGGCGGATTTGCCGACACCTGCGGTACGCACAATAAGCCCCATACCATCAGGCAGTTCCAGGCTTGCCAGCGCTTCTTTTAATTCGGTGCGGTCGTCGCCTTCAATACGACGGGAGATGCCGCCCGCGCGCGGGTTGTTCGGCATCAGAACCAGATAACTACCCGCCAGGCTGATAAAGGTGGTCAGCGCAGCGCCTTTATTGCCGCGTTCTTCTTTATCGATCTGAACAATGACTTCCTGACCTTCACGCAACACATCTTTAATGTTGGGACGACCATGGGAGTTGTAGTTAGCGGGGAAGTATTCGCGGGCAATTTCTTTTAACGGAAGGAAACCGTGACGTTCAGCGCCGTAATCAACAAAAGCAGCTTCCAGACTCGGTTCAATACGGGTAATTTTCCCTTTATAGATGTTGGCTTTTTTCTGTTCGTGTCCAGGACTTTCGATATCCAGATCGTACAGACGTTGCCCATCTACAAGGGCGACACGCAACTCTTCCTGCTGAGTCGCGTTAATTAACATTCTTTTCATCGTAACTTACTCATTATTCTTACATTGACGACTAAGCTGCGGGCAGAGTAATGCCTTTCCGGGTGTGAACCGATGGCCTCGTGTCTATTCGCGTCGCCAACCTCACGGTTATCGTCAGCTCAAAGAGGCGCAGAGTGTCGGTTGCCTGTATTTCATACGGAAACACAGCGCAATTATCAGGGGAACAGTCTGGGTGTTACTCTCCAGAAAAGCTTCCTTATTACCGGTAAGGACTGCAACCCGCAGCCCGCTAACTGCCTGAAAGATCAATACGTCTTACGCCATTGCTGCGTTGATGATCGGTCGGGCAAAATTGGGTCATTCCGGAAAAGGTCTTGTTTTAACAAGATTCAACACGGAGACAACCTCATTATTCCACTGCTAACCTTGTTATAGCAAGATGACTTTTGCCATTTATCACCCGGTTACTCACAGTTTTTTCACTTCCGCGTAGTGATTGGTTTAATAACCACCAAATCGGTTATGTCAAACTTAAGTAATAGGGTATAGCAGTTAATATAAGCATAGAAAAATGTGTGGCGCGAATCTTGATGGCTATTTAAAATCGGCCCCCATGAAAACAGAGACTCCAGCCGTAAAAACAGTTGCTATCACTGCCGACGAAGCAGGGCAACGCATCGACAACTTTTTACGCACTCAACTCAAGGGTGTGCCGAAAAGTATGATTTATCGCATTTTGCGTAAAGGCGAAGTGCGGGTGAATAAAAAGCGCATTAAACCCGAGTACAAACTCGAAGATGGGGACATCGTGCGTATTCCACCTGTGCGTGTCGCTGAACGTGAAGAAGAGACTATTTCCCCAAATCTGCAGAAGGTTGCGGCGCTGACTGATGTCATTTTATATGAAGATGATCATATTCTGGTGCTTAACAAACCTTCAGGAACGGCCGTACATGGCGGAAGCGGATTAAGCTTTGGTGTTATTGAAGGTTTACGCGCGTTACGTCCGGAAGCGCGTTTCCTCGAACTGGTGCATCGCCTGGACCGCGATACCTCCGGTGTGCTGCTGGTTGCTAAAAAACGCTCAGCCTTACGTTCGTTGCATGAACAGCTGCGTGAAAAAGGGATGCAAAAAGACTACCTGGCGCTGGTGAGAGGCCAGTGGCAGTCGCATGTCAAAACCGTGCAGGCGCCGCTGTTGAAGAACATTTTGCAAAGCGGCGAGCGTATCGTGCGGGTGAATCAGGAAGGCAAACCGTCGGAAACACGCTTTAAGGTGGAAGAGCGCTATGCGTTTGCCACGCTTGTGCGCTGTAGCCCGGTCACAGGGCGCACGCACCAGATCCGTGTGCATACCCAATATGCCGGGCATCCGATAGCCTTTGACGATCGCTATGGCGACCGTGAGTTCGATAAACAACTCGCGGATACCGGACTGAACAGGCTGTTCCTTCATGCCGCGGCGTTGAAATTCACCCATCCGGGGACGGGCGAAGTGATGCGTGTTGAAGCGCCGATGGATAAACAGTTGAAGCGCTGCCTTGAGGTGTTACGTAGTAAAGCCTGATGCGCGTTGCTTATCAGGCCTGCAATCGCGTTATGCGCCGTAGGCCTGATAAGACGCATCGCGTCGCCATCAGGTGGATTAACTAGGCGTTCAGCGGGTTCATCTCTTCCCGGCGCAGCATTTGACACAATGCGATCAGCGGCAGGCCGATCAGCGTATTGGGGTCGCGACCCTCGAGACGCTCAAAGAGAGCAATACCTAACCCCTCACTTTTAAAACTGCCGGCACAATGTAGCGGGCGTTCTTTGCGCAGGTAATCATCAATTTCCGTTTCGCTTAAATGCCGAAAATGAACGTCGAACGGCTCGACCTCAGTTTGTAAATGTCCGGTAGCTGAATTATAAAGCGCCAGTCCGGTGTAAAACGTCACAATATTGCCACGGGCTTTGAGTAATTGTTGGCGCGCATTTTCTTCTGTTAATGGTTTGCCGGTTATTTCACCATCAAGAACACAAATTTGATCGGAGCCAATAATCAGATGCGCTGGATAACGTTGGGCGAGAGATTGCGCTTTTTGTTGCGCCAGTCGCGAGACTAAATGGCGTGGCGCTTCGCCGGGTAACGGCGTTTCATCCACCTCAGGAGCCGCGCATTCAAACGGAATTGCCAGTTTTTCAAGTAAAGCGCGACGCCAGGGAGAGGTCGAGGCAAGTATAAGTTGAGGCATATTTTTCCCCTCGCATATAGCGTATTGATGAGAGCCATTTTAAACTATGGACTTCGTCCTACAAGCTGGCTGTATTGGCTTGTCTTGAGCGATTTTAAGTCGATGACCCGCAATGTGTGCGAATTATTGGCAAAAGGCAACCTCAGGCTGCCTTTTTCTTTGACTATATGACGTTACAAAGTTAATATGCGCGCCCTATGCAAAAGGTAAAATTACCCCTGACTCTTGATCCGGTTCGTACGGCTCAAAAACGCCTCGATTATGAAGGTATCTATACTTCTGATCTGGTTGAGCGCGTCGCCGATTCTGTGGTCAGTGTGGACAGTGATGTGGAATGCTCCATGTCGTTCGCTATCGATAACCAGCGCCTTGCCGTGATAACCGGTGATGCGAAAGTGTCGGTTACGCTCGAATGTCAGCGTTGCGGGAAACCGTTCCCACTTCATGTTCACACAACATATTGTTTTAGTCCTGTCCGTTCTGACGAACAGGCTGAAGCACTCCCGGAAGCGTATGAGCCGATTGAGGTTAACGAATTCGGTGAAATCGATCTGCTTGCAATGGTTGAAGATGAGATTATCCTCTCCTTGCCGGTAGTTCCGGTGCATGATTCTGAACACTGTGAAGTGTCCGAGGCGGACATGGTCTTTGGCGAATTGCCTGATGAAGCGCAAAAACCAAACCCATTTGCCGTATTAGCCAGCTTAAAGCGTAAGTAATTGAGGAGTAAGGTCCATGGCCGTACAACAGAATAAACCAACCCGTTCCAAACGTGGCATGCGTCGTTCTCATGACGCTCTGACCGCAGTCACCAGCCTGTCTGTAGACAAAACTTCTGGTGAACAACACCTGCGTCACCACATCACTGCCGACGGTTTCTACCGTGGCCGTAAGGTAATCGCTAAGTAATCACGCATGACTCAATGGATTTCCCGCTTCGGTGAGAAAGACAGAGAGCGCACGCGTGATGAAGCTTAGTGAGGCTTTCCCCGGGTAACTGGGGAAACACCTAACCGGGCAGCGACGATACCTTGACACATCTAACCCTGGCGTTAGATGTCATGGGGGGAGATTTTGGCCCTACCGTGACAGTGCCTGCAGCATTGCAGGCACTGAATTCTAATTCGCAACTCACACTTCTTTTAGTCGGGGATCCCGATACAATCACGCCATTACTTGCCAAAGCTGACTTCGAACAACGTTCACGTCTGCAGATTGTCCCTGCTCAGTCAGTTATTGCCAGTGATGCCCGGCCCTCGCAGGCTATTCGCGCCAGTCGTGGAAGCTCAATGCGTGTTGCCCTGGAGCTCGTGAAAGAAGGTCGAGCGCAAGCCTGTGTGAGTGCTGGTAATACCGGCGCGCTAATGGGACTTGCGAAGTTATTGCTCAAACCCCTTGAGGGTATTGAGCGTCCTGCGTTGGTGACGGTTTTACCGCATCAGCAAAAGGGCAAAACGGTGGTGCTGGATTTAGGCGCCAACGTGGATTGTGATAGCACGATGTTGGTGCAATTTGCCGTTATGGGTTCCGTGCTGGCAGAAGAAGTCGTTGGGATTGCTAATCCTCGCGTTGCGTTGCTCAACATCGGCGAAGAAGAAACTAAAGGTCTCGACAGTATTCGGGATGCTTCTGCGGTGCTAAAAACAATCCCTTCCATTAACTATATAGGCTATCTTGAAGCCAATGAGTTATTGACTGGTAAAACTGATGTACTGGTCTGTGACGGCTTTACAGGTAATGTCACATTAAAGACGATGGAAGGTGTTGTCAGAATGTTCCTTTCACTGCTGAAATCTCAGGGTGAGGGCAAAAAACGGTCGTGGTGGCTGCTTTTATTAAAACGTTGGTTACAAAAAAGCCTGACAAGGCGATTTAGTCACCTCAACCCCGACCAGTATAATGGCGCCTGTCTGTTAGGATTGCGCGGCACGGTGATTAAGAGTCATGGTGCGGCTAATCAGCGAGCATTTGAGGTCGCGATTGAACAGGCAGTGCAGGCGGTGCAGCGACAAGTTCCTCAGCGAATTGCCGCTCGCCTGGAATCTGTATACCCAGCTGGATTCGAACTGCTGGACGGTGGCGAAAGCGCAAACTCACGACCGCACAGATAATAGCGCGTTTGTGAAAGCTGTCAGCGTACCAGCGTTTTGCTCGTGGCGGTATATAACCAAAAAGTGACTGAGCGTACATGTATACGAAGATTATTGGTACCGGCAGCTATCTGCCTGAACAAGTGCGTACTAACGCCGATTTGGAAAAAATGGTCGAGACATCTGATGAGTGGATCGTCACTCGCACAGGTATCCGTGAACGCCACATCGCAGCGCCAAATGAAACAGTTGCGACGATGGGCTTTGCCGCCGCAAACCGTGCGCTGGAAATGGCGGGCATCGACAAAGAAGAAATTGGTCTGATTGTGGTTGCCACCACATCATCCACACACGCATTTCCAAGCGCGGCATGCCAGATCCAAAGTATGCTGGGGATCAAAGGCTGTCCGGCGTTTGACGTTGCGGCCGCTTGTGCCGGTTTTACCTATGCCCTGAGCGTTGCCGATCAGTACGTTAAGTCTGGCGCAGTGAAGCATGCGCTGGTCGTTGGATCTGATGTTCTTGCTCGTACTTGTGATCCAACCGATCGTGGAACGATCATTATCTTTGGTGACGGCGCGGGCGCGGTGGTACTGAGCGCATCCGAAGAGCCGGGTATTCTCTCCACGCATCTGCATGCTGATGGTCGTTACGGTGAGTTGTTGACGCTGCCTAACGCCGATCGCGTAAATCCGGATAACCCGATCCACCTGACGATGGCGGGTAACGAAGTATTTAAAGTCGCGGTGACCGAGCTTGCCCACATCGTTGATGAAACGCTGGAAGCCAATAATCTCGACCGTTCTGCGCTGGACTGGCTGGTGCCGCATCAGGCAAACCTGCGCATTATCAGCGCGACAGCGAAAAAGCTGGGCATGTCGATGGATAATGTCGTCGTTACACTGGACAGACATGGCAATACGTCCGCGGCTTCCGTACCGTGCGCACTGGACGAAGCCGTCCGCGACGGGCGTATCAAAGCCGGGCAGTTGATATTGCTTGAAGCCTTCGGGGGTGGATTCACCTGGGGCTCCGCGCTGGTTCGTTTCTAGTATAAGGATTTTAACATGACGCAATTTGCATTTGTGTTTCCGGGGCAGGGTTCCCAGACCGTTGGGATGTTGTCTGAAATGGCAGCAAGCTACCCAATTGTTGAAGAAACTTTTGCTGAAGCATCAGCTGCGCTGGGCTATGATCTGTGGGCGCTGACTCAGCAAGGTCCGGCAGAAGAACTGAATAAAACCTGGCAGACGCAGCCAGCGCTATTGGCTGCATCTGTCGCGCTGTATCGCGTATGGCAGCAGCAGGGGGGTAAAACACCTGCGCTGATGGCAGGTCATAGCCTGGGCGAATATTCTGCGCTGGTATGTGCGGGTGTAATTGATTTTGCCGATGCCGTCCGTCTGGTTGAACTGCGCGGCAAATTCATGCAGGAAGCCGTACCGGAAGGTACTGGCGGCATGTCTGCGATTATTGGTCTGGACGATGCCTCTATCGCTAAAGCGTGTGAAGAGTCTGCTGAAGGGCAGGTCGTTTCTCCGGTTAACTTCAACTCGCCGGGTCAGGTGGTTATCGCCGGGCATAAAGAAGCCGTAGAACGTGCAGGTGCTGCTTGTAAAGCCGCTGGCGCCAAGCGTGCGCTGCCGTTGCCGGTCAGCGTGCCTTCTCACTGCGCGCTGATGAAGCCTGCCGCTGAGAAATTGGCCGTTGAATTGCAAAAAATCACTTTCAACGCGCCGACTGTTCCAGTTGTGAACAACGTCGACGTGAAGTGTGAAACTACCGCAGACGCGATTCGCGATGCGCTGGTTCGTCAACTGTACAGCCCGGTTCAGTGGACCAAAACCGTTGAATTTATGGCATCTCAGGGCGTAGAGCACCTGTATGAAGTGGGGCCAGGTAAAGTTCTCACCGGTTTGACGAAACGTATTGTTGACACCCTGACCGCTTCGGCACTGAATGAGCCGGCGGCGCTGTCTGCGGCGCTAGAGCAATAAAAGAGGAAGCCCATGAATTTTGAAGGAAAAATCGCGCTGGTAACCGGTGCAAGCCGTGGAATTGGCCGCGCAATTGCTGAAACACTCGTTGCCCGTGGCGCGAAAGTTATCGGGACTGCAACCAGTGAAAGTGGTGCGCAGGCCATTAGCGATTACTTAGGTGCAAATGGTAAAGGTCTGATGTTGAATGTGACCGATCCGGCATCTATCGAATCTGTTCTGGAAAATATTCGCGCAGAATTTGGTGAAGTCGATATTCTGGTCAATAATGCCGGGATTACTCGTGATAACCTGTTAATGCGCATGAAAGATGACGAGTGGAACGATATTATCGAAACCAACCTGTCATCTGTTTTCCGTCTGTCAAAAGCGGTAATGCGAGCTATGATGAAAAAGCGTCATGGGCGTATTATCACTATCGGTTCTGTGGTTGGTACCATGGGAAATGCGGGTCAGGCTAACTACGCTGCGGCGAAAGCAGGTCTGATCGGCTTCAGTAAATCACTGGCGCGCGAAGTTGCGTCCCGTGGTATTACTGTAAACGTTGTTGCTCCGGGCTTTATTGAAACGGACATGACGCGTGCGCTGTCTGATGATCAGCGTGCGGGTATACTGGCGCAGGTTCCTGCGGGTCGCCTTGGTGGCGCTCAGGAAATCGCCAGTGCGGTTGCATTTTTAGCTTCTGACGAAGCAAGTTACATCACAGGTGAGACTTTGCACGTCAACGGCGGGATGTACATGGTTTAACCACGATTGAAAAATATTTGCGTTATTAGGGGGAATGGCCTCAAAATAACGTAAAATCGTGGTAAGACCTGCCGGGATTTAGTTGCAAATTTTTCAACATTTTATACACTACGAAAACCATCGCGAAAGCGAGTTTTGATAGGAAATTTAAGAGTATGAGCACTATCGAAGAACGCGTTAAGAAAATTATCGGCGAACAGCTGGGCGTTAAGCAGGAAGAAGTTACCAACAATGCTTCCTTCGTTGAAGACCTGGGCGCAGATTCTCTTGACACCGTTGAGCTGGTAATGGCTCTGGAAGAAGAGTTTGATACTGAGATTCCGGACGAAGAAGCTGAGAAAATCACTACCGTTCAGGCTGCCATTGATTACATCAACGGCCACCAGGCGTAAGTGAACATCTCCAGGCGGTCATTCGACCGCCTGAGTTTTATCTTTTTATCCCACTTGAATTATTTTCCCTCCCTGGAGGACAACCGTGTCTAAGCGTCGTGTAGTTGTGACCGGACTGGGCATGTTGTCTCCTGTCGGCAATACCGTAGAGTCTACCTGGAAAGCTCTCCTTGCCGGTCAGAGTGGCATCAGCCTGATCGACCATTTCGATACTAGCGCCTATGCAACGAAATTTGCTGGCTTAGTAAAGGATTTTAACTGTGAAGACATTATCTCGCGCAAAGAACAGCGCAAGATGGATGCCTTCATTCAATATGGAATTGTCGCTGGCGTTCAGGCCATGCAGGATTCTGGCCTCGAAATTACGGAAGAGAACGCTCACCGTATTGGCGCCGCTATTGGCTCCGGTATTGGCGGTCTCGGTCTGATCGAAGAAAACCATACCTCTTTGGTAAACGGTGGACCGCGTAAGATCAGCCCGTTCTTCGTTCCGTCGACGATTGTTAACATGGTGGCTGGTCACCTGACCATCATGTACGGCCTGCAAGGGCCCAGCATCTCCATCGCGACCGCCTGTACTTCAGGCGTACATAACATCGGTCATGCCGCACGTATCATTGCATACGGTGATGCAGACGCGATGGTTGCGGGTGGTGCTGAAAAAGCCAGTACACCGCTTGGCGTGGGTGGTTTTGGCGCGGCACGCGCGCTGTCTACGCGTAATGATAACCCGCAAGCGGCAAGCCGCCCGTGGGATAAAGAGCGTGATGGCTTCGTGTTGGGCGACGGCGCAGGCATGGTGGTACTGGAAGAGTACGAGCATGCGAAAGCGCGCGGCGCGAAAATCTATGCTGAAGTCGTTGGTTTTGGCATGAGCAGTGATGCTTACCACATGACGTCACCACCGGAAAACGGTGCAGGCGCTGCGCTGGCAATGGTCAACGCACTACGCGATGCGGCTATCGAAGCGGGTCAGATCGGCTATGTCAACGCGCATGGTACGTCTACGCCTGCAGGCGATAAAGCTGAAACCCAGGCAGTGAAATCTGTCTTTGGCGATGCGGCGAGCCGTGTGATGGTAAGCTCAACCAAATCCATGACCGGTCACCTGTTAGGCGCTGCGGGCGCGGTAGAGTCTATTTTCTCTATCCTGGCGCTGCGCGACCAGGCTATTCCGCCAACCATCAACCTGGATAACCCGGATGAAGGTTGCGACCTGGACTTCGTTCCTCACGAAGCGCGTCAGGTGAGTGGTTTGGAATATACTCTGTGTAACTCCTTCGGCTTCGGTGGTACCAACGGTTCTTTGATCTTTAAAAAGATTTAAGTCTCGTCAGGTGATGCGTTAGCATCGAAATAAAACTGAAAAGGTCCGCTTGTCGGGCCTTTTTTTATTCGGTTTTTCGCCCTTGTCCTGTGTTACTCATCCTGCCAAACTAGCGGACCAGATATAAGGAGCCTCCATGTTCTTAATTAATGGCTGCGAGCAAAATCTGCTGGCCGTAAGCGATCGAGCGACCCAATTTGGCGATGGTTGTTTTACTACCGCGCGAATTATCGACGGCGAAATTTGCCTCTTTGCAGCGCATCTTGCGCGTTTACAAGACGCTTGCCAAAAGTTGCTGATCGCTTTTGAACAGTGGTCAGAACTGCAAGATGAAATGAAAATGCTGGCTCAAGGACACGCGCGTGGCGTATTGAAAGTCATTATTAGCCGCGGTAGCGGCGGTCGGGGATACAGCGGCGCAAATTGTCACAACGCCACCCGTATTCTCTCTGTTTCAGCCTGGCCCGAACATTACGATCGTTGGCGCCATGAAGGGATTACGCTGGCGTTAAGCCCAGTGCGTCTGGGGCGTAACCCTATGCTTGCCGGACTTAAGCATCTGAATCGCCTGGAGCAGGTATTGATTCGCTCTCATCTTGAGCAGACGGATGCCGATGAAGCGCTGGTTCTTGACAGCGAGGGATGGGTTACGGAATGCTGTGCGGCTAATTTGTTCTGGCGTAAAGGTAATGTGGTTTACACTCCCCGGTTGGATCAGGCCGGAGTGAACGGCATTATGCGACAATTCTGTATCCGTATGCTGGCACAATCACCGTTCAGTCTTGTCGAAGTGTATGCCGGGTTGGAGGAGATTATGCAAGCCGATGAAATCGTCGTCTGTAACGCATTAATGCCGGTTATTCCCGTGCGTACCTGTGGCGACACGATGTTGTCTTCACGTTTGTTATTCGATTTTTTAGCCCCACTTTGTGAGCACCCGAATTAGTCATGAAAAAACTGTTACTCGTTGTCCTGTTATTGCTGGTTGTGCTGGGCATTGCCGCGGGCGTAGGCATGTGGAAAGTTCGCCATCTGGCGGACAGTAAGTTATTGATTAAAGAAGAGACCATTTTTACGCTGAAAGCGGGTACAGGCCGCCTGGCCCTCGGTGAACAGCTGTATGCGGATAAGGTTATCAATCGTCCGCGTGTCTTCCAGTGGCTGCTGCGTGTGGAGCCTGACCTGTCGCATTTTAAGGCGGGTACCTATCGCCTGACGCCCGACATGACGGTGCGAGAAATGCTGCTATTGCTGGAAAGCGGTAAAGAGGCCCAGTTCCCGTTACGTCTGGTGGAAGGGATGCGCCTGAGTGATTACCTCAAACAACTGCGCGATGCGCCCTATATCAAACATACGCTGAGCGACGATAACTACGAGACTGTCGCTCAGGCGCTGAAGCTGGAAAACCCGCAGTGGGTGGAAGGCTGGTTCTGGCCCGATACCTGGATGTATACCGCCAATACGACCGACGTAGCACTGCTAAAACGTGCGCATCAAAAGATGGTTAAAGCGGTGGATACTGTCTGGGAAGGGCGCGCTGATGGTTTGCCTTATCAGGATAAAAATCAGCTAGTGACAATGGCCTCGATTATTGAAAAAGAAACTGCGGTTGCCAGCGAGCGCGACCAGGTGGCCTCGGTCTTTATTAACCGCTTACGTATTGGCATGCGTTTACAAACCGATCCGACGGTGATTTACGGCATGGGGACACGGTATAATGGCAAATTGTCGCGTGTGGATTTAGAAACGCCAACCGCCTATAACACCTACACCATCACCGGGCTGCCGCCTGGCCCGATTGCCATGCCGGGAGAGGCCTCGTTGCAGGCTGCCGCACATCCGGCAAAAACGCCGTATCTCTATTTCGTGGCAGATGGTAAAGGCGGCCACACATTTAACACCAATCTTGTCAGCCATAACCGGTCAGTACAGGATTACCTGAAAGTGCTTAAGGAAAAAAATGGGCAGTAACTATATCGTCATCGAGGGCCTGGAAGGCGCCGGAAAAACCACTGCGCGTAATGTGGTGGTAGAGACACTTGAGCAACTCGGTATTCGTGACATGGTTTTTACCCGCGAGCCTGGTGGAACGCAGCTCGCTGAGAAACTAAGAAGTCTGGTGCTGGACATTAAGTCGGTAGGTGACGAGGTCATTACCGACAAAGCCGAAGTCCTGATGTTTTACGCCGCGCGCGTACAGTTGGTCGAAACCGTTATTAAACCTGCTCTGGCGAGAGGCGCATGGGTCATTGGCGATCGTCACGACCTGTCGACCCAGGCGTATCAGGGCGGTGGCCGCGGTATCGATCAAAACATGCTGGCAACGCTGCGTGATGCGGTACTCGGAGATTTTCGCCCGGACCTGACGCTCTATCTGGATGTCACTCCAGAAGTCGGATTGAAGCGTGCGCGTGCGCGTGGCGAACTGGACCGTATTGAACAGGAATCTTTCGATTTCTTTAATCGTACCCGAGCGCGCTATCTTGAACTGGCTGCCAAAGATGCCAGCATTCGTACTATTGACGCTACGCAGCCGCTGGAGGCAGTGATGGCTGATATTCGCAATACCATTACTCAGTGGGTGAAGGAGCAGGGCGCATGAAATGGTACCCATGGTTACGACCTGATTTTGAAAAACTGGTAGCGAGCTACCAGACGGGTCGTGGTCACCATGCGTTACTGATTCAGGCGTTACCCGGCATGGGCGACGATGCGCTGATTTACGCGCTCAGTCGCTATTTAATGTGTCAGCAGCCGGAAGGACATAAAAGCTGCGGACACTGCCGCGGATGTCAGCTGATGCAGGCGGGGACCCATCCGGACTACTATTCGCTGCTGCCGGAAAAAGGCAAAAGCACGCTGGGCGTTGATGCGGTACGTGAAGTCAGTGAGAAACTGTACGAGCATTCACGCCTGGGCGGGGCGAAAGTGGTGTGGATCCCGGATGCCGCCCAGTTAACCGATGCCGCCGCTAATGCGTTACTGAAAACGCTGGAAGAGCCTCCGGCGCAGACCTGGTTCTTCCTCGCCAGTCGCGAACCTGCGCGTTTATTGGCCACACTGCGTAGCCGCTGTCGGTTACATCACCTTGCACCACCGGCAGAGTCATACGCTATCTCCTGGCTTACCCGTGAAGTGACGGCGTCACCGGAAGCATTGTTGAGCGCATTACGTCTGAGTGCGGGGTCGCCTGGCGCGGCATTAACGTTGCTACAGGCTGAAAGCTGGACGCACCGCACAGATTTCCTCGCCGCGCTGGCGAACACCCTGCAATCAGGCGACTGGTATATCCTGTTAGCGGCGCTCAACCACGATCAGGCTGCCGCTCGTTTACACTGGCTGGCCACGCTGTTGACGGATGCCTTAAAGCGTTCTTATGGGATTTCCCATTTAACCAATCCTGATGCTCAGGATCTCATCTCTTCTATCGCCGAGCGGTTATCCGTCGCCCAGATACAGGCGATACTCGGTGATGTTTGTCATTGTCGTCAGCAGTTGCTGAACGTGACGGGCATAAACCGTGAACTGGTCTTAACCGATCTTATTCTCCGTATTGAGCATTACCTGCAACCAGGCACCGTACTGCCTGTTCCTCATCTTTGAGAGAGACATTATGTTTTTAGTCGACTCACACTGCCATCTTGATGGCCTGGATTATCAATCTCTGCATAAGGACGTGGACGACGTGTTGGCGAAAGCGGCCGCACGCGATGTAAAATTTTGTCTTGCCGTCGCGACCACCCTGCCGGGATACCGCAGTATGCGTGAACTGGTTGGCCAACGTGACAACGTGGTTTTCTCCTGCGGTGTGCATCCGTTAAATCAGGATGAAACCTATGATGTTGAAGACCTGCGTCGTTTGGCCGCCGAAGACGGTGTGGTAGCGATGGGAGAAACCGGGCTGGATTATTTTTACACGCCGGAAACGAAGGTGCGCCAGCAGGAATCTTTCATCCACCATATTCAGATTGGCCGCGAGTTACAGAAACCGGTTATCGTGCATACCCGTGATGCCCGAGCCGATACATTATCAATTCTGCGCGAAGAAAAGGTGACGGATTGCGGCGGCGTACTACACTGTTTTACAGAGGACAGAGAAACGGCGGGCAAATTGCTGGATCTCGGCTTTTATATCTCGTTTTCCGGCATCGTCACGTTCCGTAATGCTGACCAACTGCGTGATGCTGCTCGTTATGTTCCTCTGGATCGTTTGTTAGTTGAGACGGATTCTCCGTACCTTGCGCCGGTGCCGCATCGTGGAAAAGAGAACCAACCTGCCATGACGCGTGACGTTGCGGAGTATATGGCCGTAGTGAAAGGTGTTGCCGTGGAAGAACTGGCGCAGGCAACCACTGATAACTTTGCCCGCCTGTTTCACATCGATGCTTCTCGCCTGCAATCAGTCCGTTAACTGACTTTTTTTAAAGCTCGTAATTAATAACTAAAGCGAGTAAAGTTCATCGCCACAAAATGGGCGGTGAATAACCACTTAGACACATTCAGAAACTCATTTTATCGGAATGTGCGAATTTTGCGGCCATTCACAACTGAATTGTGATAGCCGTCAAACAAATACAGACTGAATTATTTTACTCTGTGTAATAAATAAAGAGCACTTAGATGCTCTGTCCACGGCGAGGCTCTCCCCCCTTGCCAATGCGTGAGAACGTAGAATACACAAAATCATTCAAGCGGCATCAAGGCGGCAAGTGAGTGAATGACAGGAGCTTACTCGAGTAAGTGACTGGAGTGAATGAGCGCAGCCAACGCTGAGGCGGTATGAAGGATGAAGTGTATAAGCACAAATACTCAGGAGCACTCCTAATTATGTTTAAGAATGCATTTGCTAACCTGCAAAAGGTCGGTAAATCGCTGATGCTGCCGGTATCCGTACTCCCGATTGCAGGTATCCTGCTGGGTGTCGGTTCCGCTAACTTCAGCTGGCTGCCAGCCGTTGTATCGCACGTAATGGCAGAAGCAGGCGGTTCTGTTTTTGCGAACATGCCGCTGATCTTTGCCATCGGTGTTGCGTTAGGCTTCACCAACAATGACGGCGTATCTGCACTGGCATCCGTTGTTGCCTACGGCATCATGGTTAAAACCATGGCTGTTGTTGCGCCGCTGGTTCTGCATTTACCTGCTGAAGAGATCGCCGCTAAACACCTTGCTGATACGGGTGTTCTCGGGGGGATTATCTCCGGTGCGATTGCAGCGTATATGTTCAACCGTTTCTACCGTATCAAATTGCCTGAGTATCTCGGCTTCTTTGCGGGTAAGCGCTTCGTTCCTATTATTTCTGGTCTGGCTGCCATCTTCACAGGCGTGGTTCTGTCCTTCATTTGGCCGCCGATCGGTACTGCTATTCAGACGTTCTCCCAGTGGGCTGCATACCAGAACCCGGTAGTGGCGTTCGGTATCTATGGCTTCATTGAACGCTGCCTGGTGCCGTTTGGTCTGCACCATATCTGGAACGTTCCTTTCCAGATGCAGATCGGTGAGTACACCAACGCTGCAGGCCAGGTGTTCCACGGCGATATCCCTCGCTATATGGCGGGCGACCCGACTGCGGGCAAACTGTCCGGTGGTTTCCTGTTCAAAATGTACGGTCTGCCAGCTGCCGCTATCGCTATCTGGCACTCTGCTAAACCAGAAAACCGCGCGAAAGTGGGCGGTATTATGATCTCCGCGGCGCTGACCTCGTTCCTGACCGGTATTACCGAGCCGATCGAGTTCTCCTTCATGTTCGTGGCGCCGATCCTGTACATCATCCACGCGATTCTGGCTGGTCTGGCATTCCCGATCTGTATCCTGCTGGGTATGCGCGACGGGACATCGTTCTCTCACGGTCTGATCGACTTTATCGTTCTGTCCGGTAACAGCAGCAAACTGTGGCTGTTCCCGATTGTCGGTATCGGTTATGCGATTGTTTACTACACCATCTTCCGTGTGCTGATCAAAGCGCTGGATCTGAAAACGCCAGGTCGCGAAGATGCGACCGAAGACAGCAAAGCGGGTGCGTCCGGCGAAATGGCTCCGGCTCTGGTTGCTGCATTCGGTGGTAAAGAAAACATCACTAACCTCGATGCGTGCATTACTCGTCTGCGCGTTAGCGTGGCTGACGTTGCCAAAGTGGATCAGGCTGGCCTGAAGAAACTGGGTGCGGCGGGCGTCGTGGTTGCTGGTTCCGGTGTTCAGGCGATCTTCGGTACCAAGTCCGATAACCTGAAAACTGAAATGGATGAGTACATCCGTAACAGCTAAGCAGTAAGACGTTGGGGAGAACTAAGGCAGCCTGCGGGCTGCCTTTTTTATTGTCTTAATTGGCCTGAACGCGAATAGGCGCAGTGGCGGCGAACAGCCATGGACGGGCTTCTGCGTTTACGCGTGGGGACAATGTCTCTCTGACCTGCTGGTGGTAATCATCAATCCACTGTTTCTCAGCATCGCTCAGCAGATGCAGTTCCACAAGGTTCAAATCAATCGGCACCAGCGTCAGCGTTGAGAAACGGCAGAAGCCCGGACGGCTGTTGATAATCTCCACCTGATTCTCAATGCGGATCCCATATTGCCCGGCCAGATAATAACCCGGTTCGATGGTGATGATATTGCCCGCCACCAGAGGCCAGGGGTTAACTTTTTTGGCAATGCGATGAGGTTGTTCATGGATAAGCAACTGATGGCCTACGCCGTGCCCGGTTCCATGATCAAAATCCAGTCCCAAATCCCACAACGCCCGCCGACTAAAGGCATCCAGTTGATGGCCCTGAGTACCGCTGGGGAACTGCAGTGAAATAAGTGACAAGAAGCCTTTCAACACGGCGGTGTAGTGCAAGCGTCGCTGCGGATCCTGTGGGCCAAATGCCAGGGTGCGCGTCGTATCCGTTGTACCATTATGATACTGACCACCGGAATCATTCAGGTACATGGCCTGCGAGGTAATTGGCGTATTGGTTTTTTCGCTGGAGTGGTAATGACACATCGCCGCATTGCTGGCAGAGGCTGAAATCGTGCTGAAACTCTGCTCGATAAATCCCGGCTGCTGCTGGCGAAACTCCAGCTGTTTAGCCTGTGCTTCCAGTTCGGTGATTGGATTGCCCGCCGCTTCGCGTAAAGGGACCTCATGCGCCAGCCATGCGAGGAAGTTAACCCAGGCTGCGCCATCCTGTTCATGGCATTCCCGATAGCCTGCCAGTTCAACGTCATTTTTGTGCGCTTTCATTAACGTAATAGGGTCGGGGGCCCACAGGACGTGGCCGCCATGTTCTTCTATGGCAAAACGCAATGCCACCGGAGCGTAGTCTTTATCGACCAGAAAGCGCTTCCCATTTGCCAACTGCTGGCAGCGAGCCAGGAAGCTCTCTTGCGGGGCCAGCGTAAGCGTATCCAACAGCGATGCGGGGAGTTGCTGTGTTTTATTACTATCGACAAACCATTCCAGTTCGCCGCTGCGATGGAGCAGGGCAAATGAGAACGGCACCGGAACCATAGCAAGATCCGAACCACGGACATTAAGCAGCCAGGCAATGTTGTCCGGCAGCGTAATCGCCAGCACATCGGCCTGATGTTGAGTGAGTTGCTCCACGACGCGGGCACGTTTCTGTGCGCAACTCTCACCGCTGATTTCGAGGGGCATTTCGCGAATGATGCCGCAAGGCGCTGCCGGACGATCTAACCATATCTGGTCGAAGGGATCCTGCTCCAGAGGTACCAGCTCGCAGTGGGTAGCCGACAGCGCTTCAAACTGGCTGTTAACCATCAGCAGCGGCTCAAAGCCGATACGTGTACCCGCTGCAACGTGAGACTGCAAATAGTCTGCCAGCGGTTCGTCGTGTAAATGGTGAATTTCAAAATCATCCAGCGAGACTTCATTGCGCACCTGGACCTGATAGCGCCCATCGACAAATATTAATGCGCGGTCGCGCAGGACCAGCGCGAGTCCCGCTGAACCGCTAAAACCAGTCAGCCAGGCCAACTTATTATCATGCGGCGTACAATCTTCACTTTGGTGAGCGTCGGCGCGCGGGACAATCATACCATCCAGCCCCTGCGCTATCAGCAGGTTACGCAGGGCGGAAAGAGGGGTTGAGTTGTGCATAGTTACCTCAGGCCTTAACGGAACGGCGGTTCGTTGAACGTACGTAATTTACGGGAGTGCAGTCGATCGCCTTCGGCGCGAAGACGATCGATAGCCCGGATACCTATTTGCAGATGCTCGGAAATGGCGCCTTCATAAAAACGGTTGGCCTGACCAGGCAGTTTAATCTCGCCGTGCAGCGGTTTGTCGGAAACGCAAAGCAATGTGCCGTAGGGGACGCGGAAGCGGTAGCCCTGGGCGGCGATAGTGGCGCTTTCCATATCGATAGCTACCGCACGGCTGAGGTTAAAGCGCAGCGCAGAGGCGGAGTAACGTAATTCCCAGTTTCGATCGTCGGTGGTGACAACGGTACCGGTACGCAGGCGCTGTTTGACCTCTTCGCCGGGCATGCCGCTGACCTCTTTGGTCGCGTCATACAGCGCGCGTTGCACTTCAGCGATGCTCGGAATCGGAATATCCGGTGGGAGTACAGCATCCAGCACGTGGTCATCACGCAAATAAGCGTGGGCCAGAACATAATCGCCAATTGCCTGACTTTCACGCAGGCCGCCACAGTGCCCAATCATCAGCCAGACATCAGGGCGCAATACGGCGAGATGATCGCAAATAGTTTTGGCGTTAGACGGGCCGACGCCGATATTCACCAGCGTGATCCCCTGACCATCAGCGGTAATTAAATGCCAGGCGGGCATCTGGTGTTTCTTCCAGGCGAGATCGGAGATGGCTTCTTCTGGCGCTTCGGTTTCGGCGGTGATCCAGATCCCGCCCGCGCATGACAGCGCGATATACGGACTGTCCGGGTCGAGGATCTGGCTGCAGCCCCAGCGTACGAACTCATCGACATAGCGGGTGTAGTTGGTGAACAGCACAAAGGGCTGGAAATGTTCAACCGGCGTGCCCGTGTAATGACGCAGTCGCGCCAGCGAAAAATCCACGCGTCGGGCATCGAAGTGAGACAGCGGAGAAAATTCCGCCGGATGAAAAATCCCGTCCGCCGTTTCGTCACCAATCTGCGACAATTCAGTGGTGGGGAAATGGCGCGTTAATCCGGCGCTCATCGAGCGATCCAACGTCAGTTCTGAACCGTCAATCACATAGGGATAGGGGATTTCATGCTGCGATGGCTCAACGGAGATATGCGCATCATAATCCTGATACAGCAGCGTGAGCTGTTCTTCAAGATAAGGACGAAAGAGCGACGGACGGGTAATGGTGGTGGTATAGCAACCCGCATGGGTAAAACGGCCATAGGCGCGCGTTTTTGGCGGATTAGTGGCGCTGCCATCCCAGGTGACACGAAGTGACGGGTAGACAAAAAGACCGTTCTGGCGGGCGATTACGTCAGGGAGGGTCCCTGTTTCAATATACTTACCAATGGCGCTACGCAGTGATTTAACCGACTGTTCGTACAGCGCGTCCAGTTTATCCAGTGCCTGAGCCGGGGTCAGGCTGGCGCCCTTATTGTTCATGTCTGTCTCCTTGTTCCACAGATATACCGCTCTCCCGATAGTATGTCACAGGAATGTGAAACAAAAGTCAGACGTTAAGGAAGATGGTGCGAAGACCGGATGGCCCTCGCACCGGGGGTTTAACCGTGCTGCTTATCCCGCATCAACAGCGCGGTAGTGGCGGAGATAAGACAACCCGCCATCAGATAAATAGCTACGCTGTGCCAGTCTCCGCCTGAAAATGTCACCAGTGCCGCCGCAATAAAGGGGGTAAAACCGCCGCCAACCACGCTGGCCACCTGATAACCAACGCCTGCGCCGCTATAGCGATAGCTTGCGCCAAATAAACCGGTAAACATAGGCTGCTGTACGCAGACCACCATATCGTGTGCGATGTTGGCCAGCATAATCGCGAAGAACACGATCCAAAAAATAGACTGGGCCTCCAGCGCCATAAAGAATGGGAAGGCGCTTAGCGTCCCGACCAGTGCCCCGGTAATGTAGACGCGACGACGACCAAAGCGGTCGGCAAGCCACGCAAAGCAGGGGATGGTCAGACAGCTCAGCCCGCCGACCAGCAATCCGATATTCAGAAACAGCTCGCGTGGCAGGCCGAGGTTTTGTGTCGAGTAGTTAAGAGCAAATGCGGTGACGATATACATCGTCAGCAGTTCACACAGGCGCAGGGCGATAATTTTTAAGAATGCGCCCGGATGTCGGATTAAAGCCTCAATGACCGGAAGCCGCTTTTTCTCGGGCTGTGGCGCCTGTTGCTGCTGTTCGAACTCGGCCGATTCATCCATTCTGTTACGCATCCACAATGCGCCTAATACCAGCACGATGCTGAACAAGAACGGAATACGCCAGCCCCAACTGAGGAACTGCTCATCGGTAGTTTGAGAGCTAATCAGCGAGACCAGGCCGGTAGAAAGCAGCAGACCGACGCCGTACCCGACCTGTACACCGCTGCTATAAAAGGCTTTTTTATTTTTCGGCGCACTTTCGACGGAGAGCAACGCGGCTCCGCCCCATTCACCACCCACGGCGAAGCCCTGAATGGCGCGCAGCGTCACCAGTAGAACAGGGGCCCACCAGCCAATGGTGTCAAAGGAAGGAATAATGCCAATCAGCGCCGTGGCGATCCCCATCATCCAGACGGTGAGCATCAGCATACGTTTACGCCCAAGACGATCGCCGAAGTGGCCGAAGATGACCCCGCCTAGCGGGCGGAACAGAAATCCGACGCCAAAGGTAGCGAAGGCGGCAAGTGTTCCCATCGCCGGACTGACCTGCGGAAAGAACTCGCGGTTAAAGACTAACGCAGCGGTGATGCCATAGAGCAGAAAATCATACCAGTCGACCACGGCGCCCGCGGAGCTACCAAGCGCAGCGCGTCGGGCACGGTTGAGCGAAGAGGCGTCCTGTTGGGGACCCGTGGAGGTGAGGGTGGAATCCATAGTTATCCTGTCTGTACTGTCTTTTAATTATTAGTATTTGAGTTGGGTTACACACATTGCAGCCGATAGATTACCGGACGTTATGAGATTACCGCGACAGGCATGAAGAGGAAACGATTATATCCCTCGCAGAGGGCAACATGAATAATTAGACGAATGAGAAAATTGAAAAGCAAAAAGCCTGCTCGAAAGCAGGCTTTTCAAATTTGGCTCCTCTGACTGGACTCGAACCAGTGACATACGGATTAACAGTCCGCCGTTCTACCGACTGAACTACAGAGGAATCGTGTGAACGAGGCGCATATTAGCGAGGGTGATGAGGGTTGTCAAAGGACGAAATACAATTGTGCGTTCGTTTGCTGACAAAATCAGCAAAGCGGCGAACTTTCCGCCTTTTTATGCTTTTGCCCCATTCTGGTGCGTATCTACCTTTTCCAGGGCAGCCACAGTCATCTGTATAAGCGTACAAAAAATGTCGTGCTTCACTTTGCTCCTTACCTGACGCGGCGTCAGCGTAAAACGCCGCTGCAGACGAAACTGGCAAGTATCTTGCAATCCTGATTACATGACTGCCAGCACGGGTTCTGGTATTCCGACAGGAGGCAAAATGAACTTCAGACGACTGAAATATTTCGTAAAAATCGTCGATATTGGTAGCCTGACCCAGGCAGCGGAAGTGTTGCACATCGCGCAACCCGCGCTGAGCCAGCAGGTCGCCACGCTGGAAGGCGAACTGGATCAGCAATTGCTGATTCGTACCAAGCGCGGCGTCACGCCCACGGAAGCGGGGAAAGTGCTGTATACCCATGCCCGAACGATTTTACGTCAGTGTGAACAGGCGCAACTTGCGGTCAATAATGTTGGTCAGACTCTGAGTGGTCAGGTTTCCATTGGCCTGGCACCGGGTACGGCGGCATCATCCATCACTATGCCACTGTTACAAACAGTACGTGCCGAACTGCCCGATGTACTGGTCTATTTGCATGAAAACAGTGGGGCAGTGCTAAATGACAAGCTTCTCAGCGGACAATTAGACATGGCAGTGCTCTATGAGCGCTCGCCCGTGGCGGGCATAAGTTGTCAGCCGTTGCTGAAGGAGGATCTTTTCCTGGTGGGGACGCGTGATTGTCCAGGCCAAAGCGTCGATTTAGCCGCAGTGGCGCAGATGAATCTGTTTTTGCCGCGGGATTACAGTGCGGTGCGTTTGCGGGTGGATGAGGCTTTTTCGCTACGTCGCTTAACGGCCAAAGTCATTGGTGAAATCGAGTCTATCTCGACCTTAACGGCTGCCATTGCCAGCGGTATGGGCGTCACCGTGTTACCCGAATCGGCAGCCCGCGCATTGTGCAATGCAGCAAATGGCTGGATGGCGCGGATTACCACCCCATCAATGAATCTGCCGCTCTCGTTGAATGTGTCGGCCATGGGGAGCTTGTCGCCACAAGCGCAGGCAGTTAAGGAGATCCTGTTGTCGCTGGTTAGCCGACCGATGCTGGAAAACCGTGAGCTGCAGCTGGTGAGCTAAAGCTTATTCCCAAGAGGAATAAGATGCAGGTTTTTATTATTTGTTATGCCGGGCATCAGACTTTAACAATAGCGTAATGTCTGATGTGCCCGGAGCGAAAAGTGAATTTCCAGCAACTTAAAATAATCCGCGAGGCGGCCCGTCAGGATTACAACCTGACGGAAGTCGCGAATATATTGTATACCTCGCAGTCGGGTGTCAGCCGACATATTCGTGAACTTGAAGATGAACTTGGCATCGAAATATTTATTCGTCGCGGGAAACGCCTGCTGGGCATGACCGAACCGGGTAAAGCCTTACTGGGCATTGCCGAACGTATTCTGAATGAGGCCAGCAACGTCCGCCGTCTGGCGGATCTGTTTACCAATGACACGTCAGGTGTTCTGACGATAGCCACCACGCATACCCAGGCGCGCTATAGCCTTCCCGCAGTGATTAAAGCTTTTCGTGAGCTTTTCCCGGAAGTGCGTCTGGAACTGATTCAGGGCACGCCACAGGAGATCGAAGCGTTGTTGCAAAATGGCGGAGCAGATATTGGGATTGCCAGTGAACGTCTGAGTAGCGATCCACTGCTGGTGGCTTTTCCCTGGTTTCGTTGGCACCACAGTCTGCTCGTTCCGCACGACCATCCACTCGTCAAGACATCGCCTTTAACGCTGGAATCCATCGCCCATTGGCCGTTAATTACTTATCGACAGGGAATTACGGGACGTTCGCGTATTGATGAAGCGTTTGCCCGAAAAGGGTTAGTGCCGGATATCATACTCAGCGCCCAGGATTCGGATGTGATTAAAACTTATGTGGCGTTGGGACTGGGTATTGGGCTGGTGGCAGAGCAATCCAGTGGCGAGCAGGAGGAGGGCAGTTTGACCCGTCTGGATACCCGGCATTTATTTGATGCCAACACCGTCTGGCTGGGGTTGAAAAGAGGACAACTACAGCGCAACTATGTTTGGCGATTCATCGAACTCTGTAATGCTGGATTATCAGTGGATGAAATTAAGCGCCAGGCAATGGAGCCCGATGAAACGGTGATTGATTATCAGATATAAAGCGGGCTTTTCATTATCAATTACGTTGCCACTGGCGCTCTTTTGAGTGCGCCAGTCTTCCACTGACTCTGCGGCCTGCATTGCGCCGTTGTCGGTAGCGAAAAATTAAGCCTCGGTAATAAATGAGACAAAGCGATTAAGCACCCGGCTGACTTCTCGGTTTTTAAGCCATATCATCATAGTGTTCACGTTACCTATCTTTGGGGTAATCGTATGGCTACGGATAGGGAAATTATGTTCATACTGTCTGACTACGCTCTCTGGCAACAGGGCAATCCCCATTCCGGCACTCACGCAGCCAAGGATCGCCTGAAAAGAGCCGAACTCCAGGGGATCGGCATAATCGACTCCCTGCAGCCGCAGCCATTGTCCCAGACGGGAGCGATAGTTACACCCCTTAACAAAGACCAGCGGTCTTGTCACTTTGAGGTCCGCGCCGGTAATGACATTCCGGTGCTCTGCCGCCGTCACCAGTACCAGCGTTTCCTGACATAAAATGTGCAATTGCAGAGGCGAATTTTCTGTGTGCAGTGCCTGATGATCGGCAACGAAAGCGATTTCCAGTTCATTGTTCAGGATGTGCTGCACCAGTACCTCCGTGGGGGAGGTTTTCAGGTTTAGCTCAACGGAAGGCATTTCGCGGTGGAAATTCGCCAGTATCGAGGGCAGACGTACCGCTGCGGTCGTTTCCATTGCGCCGATGCGTAACGGTCCCGCCACTTTTGTTCCATGCATGGACAATTCCGCTTCGTGTAACAGGGCCAGAATTTTGTTGGCATAGCGAAGAAGAAGCTCGCCTTCAGGGGTGATGTAGAGCCGATTTTTCTCACGGACAAACAGAGATACGTCAAGGCTGGCTTCCAGCTGTTTGAGACGGGTTGTGACATTCGATGAAACGCAGTGCAGACTACGCGCAGCAGCAGATATGGAACCCGTTTCCGCAACCGTTTTAAACAAGTTAAGCGAGGTACTGTTCATAGAAGGCATTACCTAAAGTGAATGTTTTCGTCATTTTTATTAACTTTTTATTATCATTTCCTTATGTAAGATAACAATCAAACTTAATTCGTCTTTTGAGGCCAAAAAATGGATATCGATCACAGTGCTGTTGGCCATCGTCAGCTGAGTACTGCTGTATTTGGTATGATCGTCTTGACCTTAGGAATGGGAATTGGGCGTTTTTTATATACCCCTATGCTTCCCGTTATGCTTCATGAAGGGCTTTTTACTTTTTCGCAATTATCCTTAATTGCCAGCGCAAACTATGCAGGTTACCTCGTCGGCAGTCTCCTTTTCTCCTTTGGTATTTTCAACGCAGTCAATAAGTTAAGAATGCTGTTACTGGCTTCAGCGTTACTCACAGCCCTGCTGATTTTTTTGATGGCACAAGTGACTCAGCCTGAAATTATTCTGTTAATCAGATTCCTTGCGGGTGTGGCAAGCGCGGGAATGATGATATTTGGTTCAATGCTGGTGCTCCAGCATACCCATAATCCTTTTGTTATCGCCTCACTGTTTTCAGGCGTAGGAATAGGCATTTTTATCGGTAATGAATATGTCATTGCTGGCGTGTCTTACGCGTTAGATTCACGCTTGTTGTGGATTGGTGCTTCCATACTTTCAACGATATTTTTCGTCATCCTGGTAATTTTATTGCCGAAAGATAAGCATATGATCCCGCCGGTAAAAGCAGTCGTAAGTGCGGAACCTGAAATCCAGTGGTGGAATTTAGCCTTACTGTATGGTCTGGCCGGATTCGGCTATATCATTGTCGCTACATATTTACCGTTAATGGCCAGGGGGGTTGGCAACACCTTTTTAGCCGACCATATCTGGTCCATTGTCGGTCTTGCCGTTATTCCTGGATGCTATGGCTGGTTATGGGCCGCGCGCAAGTGGAATATATTATCCTGCCTAAGTGTTAACTTAATTGTTCAGGCGATTTGCGTAGTC
>NZ_JAHLQZ010000229.1:0-5642 GCF_018919505.1 Citrobacter sp. S55_ASV_140 | reverse complement strand
GCGTGATGCGGGTACGACTCTCATCACCGGTATACTGGTTAACGTGATATTTACCGGTTGCGGCGTCATACCAGGTATCGATACCCACCACGATGCACTGTACGCCAAAGCGGTCCGCCAGACTCGTGATAAGCTCCGGGTCAGCCAGCGCCGGGGAGTTGATGGAGATTTTATCTGCCCCGAAGGAGAGAATACGCGCCGCATCATCGATGGACTTAATCCCACCGGCAACGCAGAACGGAATGTCGATCACTTCCGCCACGCGTGATACCCAGCTTTTATCGACTACACGGCCATCGCTGGAGGCGGTGATATCGTAGAAGACCAGTTCATCTGCGCCTTCATCTGCATAGCGTTTTGCCAGCGGAACGATGTCGCCAATAATTTCGTGATTGCGAAACTGGACGCCTTTTACCACCTGTCCATCGCGAACGTCCAGACAAGGAATTATGCGTTTTGCCAGCATTGGATGGCCTCCTCAACGGTGAACTTACCTTCCAACAGGGCTCGTCCGACGATCACGCCGCCAACCCCAGTCCCGCGCAGGGCGGCTACGTCCTCAATTCCACCTATACCGCCAGATGACTGAAACGCCACCTGCGGATATTTAGCGCACACTTCTTCATAAAGCGCGACGTTTGAACCCGCCAGCGTACCGTCGCGGGAGATATCAGTGCACAGCACATGCTTCAGACCAACGGGTAAATAGGTTTCCACCAGCTCTTCCAGTGAAACCCCGGAATCTTCCTGCCAGCCGCTGACCGCAACCTGTTTATTACCGTGTTCGTCAATGCGTACGTCCAGCGCCAGCACCAGCGCGTCGGCGCCAAAACGGGTAAACCAGCTCTTAACTTCCTCGGGGGATTTTACCGCTGTCGAACCGACCACCACGCGCGCCACGCCGGCGTCAAGCAGGGCCGCAACGTCCGCTTCAGTACGCACACCGCCGCCAACCTGCACCGGAACATTGACGCCCGCGACCAGCGTTTTAATCAGCGGTATTTGTCGTTTCTGCGGATCTTTTGCCCCGGTCAGATCGACCAGGTGCAGTACCTGTGCGCCTTGTGCCGCGTAATCCTGCAGGCGGGGCAGTGGATCGTTGCCGTAATCACGTTGCTGTGCGTAATCACCCTGATGAAGACGCACCACCGTGCCGTCGATTAAATCTAATGCCGGAATAATCATTACATCTCCAGAAAGTTTTTCAGCAACTGCGCCCCAGCCGCACCCGAACGTTCCGGGTGGAACTGCACGCCAAAGAAATTGTCCTTTTGGACTGCCGCGGTAAACGGTTCACCGTAATGACACTGGGCGATGGTCCATGGGTTCACTGGCATCGCGTAGCTGTGGACAAAGTAGAAATAGGCCCCATCGTCAATACCCTGGAACAGACGATTGCCTGCTTGTGGATACACACGGTTCCATCCCATATGCGGCAGCGGCAGGCCAAAATCGGTCATTTTGGGGACGTCCTGTTCAATAATGCCCAGCAGGGAGACACCGTTACTCTCTTCGCTGCGGCGACCAAGCAGTTGCATACCTAAGCAGATCCCCAGCACCGGTTGTGTACAGGCCTTAATCAGCTCAATAAGTTCACGCTCGTGCAACTGGTCCATAGCCGCCTGCGCAGTACCAACGCCGGGTAGAAATAGCTTATCGGCCCGGAGCACCACATCCGCATCGCGGCTGACAACCGGGTCGTATCCATGGCGCGCAACGGCGGATTTCACCGAATTCAGGTTGGCGCAGCCGGTATCCAGGATCACCACGTTCATTACAGCACTCCTTTTGAGGAGGGTAGCGTATCGCCTTCTACGCGAATCGCCTGACGCAGCGTGCGGCCAAAGGCTTTAAACAGGCTTTCCACACGGTGGTGGTCATTTTTTCCTTTGGTTTTCAGGTGCAGGGTAACGCCCATGGTGTAGGAGAGTGAGCGGAAGAAGTGTTCAATCATCTCCGTGCTCAGATCGCCAACGCGCTGGTAGGTAAACTCAGCGCGGTATTCCAGGTGAGGACGTCCGGAGATATCCAGCGCGCAACGTGCCAGACATTCGTCCATCGGCAGGACAAAACCAAAACGGTTGATACCACGTTTATCACCTAATGCCAGCTTTAAGGCCTCACCCAGCGCCAGACCGGTATCTTCTACGGTGTGGTGATCGTCAATATACAGATCGCCTTTGACGGCTATCTCCATACGGAAACCGCCGTGGGTGGCGATTTGATCCAACATGTGGTCAAAGAAGCCAACGCCAGTATTGATTTTGCTTTGGCCTTCGCGGTCCAGCCAGACTTTGACGTCAATCTGCGTTTCTTTGGTATTGCGCTCAACGTGGGCGTAGCGGTCACGTTTGGTCAACTGCTCGCCGATCATCGCCCAGTTCAGGGTGTCCCGGTGATAGCGTAATCCGCTAATCCCCATGTTTTCAGCCAGTTGAATATCTGTGGCACGATCGCCAATGACGTAGCTGTTCTCGGTGTCCATAGCCTGTTCAACCAGATACTGCTCAACCAGCTTCACTTTTGGCTTACGGCAAGCACACTCATCGGCCGGCAAGTGCGGGCAAATCAGCACGTCATCAAACCTCACGCCCTGAGAGGTGAATATTTGCATCATCAGGTTATGCGGACCGTCAAAATCAGCCTGTGGAAAGCTCTGGGTTCCCAGTCCATCCTGGTTGGTGATCATCACCAGCTTAAAACCCGCTTTTTGCAGTTTCAGCAAAACAGGAACGACTTCCGGCTCAAAAGCCAGTTTGTCAAAGCGATCGACCTGAAAGTCACTTGGCGGTTCGGAAATCAGGGTTCCATCACGGTCTATAAAAAGATACTTCTGGCTCATACTTGCTCCGCACGTAAGGCGTCAATGACGCGCTGGCTCTCTTCACGGGTTCCGACAGTAATACGCAGGCAGCCGCTTAACGAGGGTTGTTTGTTCTGGTCTCGTAAGATAATGCCCTGATCCCACAAAGATTTAAATACGCTGCTGGAGGCGGTGAAGCGCGCCAGAACATAGTTGGTTTCAGAATCGAATACCTGTTCTACACAGCGAATTGTTTTCAGGTTTTCCACCAGGTACTGACGCTCTTGCAGGATCTGCTGGACGCGTTGGCGCATGGCGGCAACCCCTTGCGGCGTCAGCGCCTGGGCGGCGATATCCGCCACCGGTGTAGAGAGGGGGTAAGGGGCGATCACCTTTAACAGCAGATTGATAATTTCTTCATTTGCCAGCGTAAACCCGCAGCGTAAACCGGCGAGAGCAAACGCTTTGGATAGTGTGCGTAAAATTACCAGGTGCGGATATTCAGACAGCCAGCCCGCCAGCGTGGCCTGCGGGCAAAACTCGATATACGCTTCATCGGCAACCACGATAGCTTTACCCTGCGTCATATCGAGCAGCGAACGCAGATCCTGTGGCTTAATCAACTGGCCCGTTGGGTTATTAGGGCTGCATACGTAGACCACCTTCACACCATCAAGCTTGTCCGCGATACCTTGTAAATCCAGTTGCCAGTCGTCAAGTGTCGGGACGGTACGGCATTCAACGCCAATCGTTTCAGCGCTGACGCTGTACATGCCGTAAGTCGGCGGACAGTACAGAATCGCATCTTTACCCGGCTCGCAAAAAGCGCGCACCAGCAGCTCGATCCCTTCATCTGCGCCACGACTGACCAGCACCTGCTCCGGCTTGACGCCTGCATACTGCGCGTAATTCTCAATCACGGCTTTCGGCTGGCACTCCGGGTAGCGGTTCAGCGTTTGCTGACTTAGCTGAAACTCAACGGCGGTGGGATATTCATTCGCATTGAGCCAGACGTCGCCGTTACCGCCAAGACGGCGGGCAGACTGATAAGGCGTTAACTCGCGGACATTCTTACGGGCTAAATCAGTGACGCTGAGAAAGTTGTCAGTGCTCATGCTTGCTCCTTCAGGGCGTTAACGCGCAGGGTGACGGCATTTTTGTGGGCGGTCAGCAGCTCAGCCGCGGCCAGGGTTTCAATGGTGGCGGCCAGCGCAGAGAAACCTTGTGGTGTTAATTCCTGTATGGTCATCCGTTTCTGGAAATCAGCCAGCCCCAGACTGGAACAGGTTGTGGTATAGCCGTAAGTTGGCAGCACGTGGTTAGTACCGGAAGCATAGTCGCCTGCGGATTCCGGCGACCAGTCACCAAGGAACACCGAACCGGCGCTGATAATGCCTTCCACCAGCTCACGTGCGTTGCGGGTCTGAATGATCAGGTGCTCCGGACCGTAGGCGTTGGAGATTTCAACGCACTGTGCCAGATCTTTCGCCACGATTAAACGGCTGGCGGAGAGCGCCTGACGCGCGGTGTCGGCGCGGGACAGCTCGGCGAGCTGGCGTTCAACGGCTTCGGCCACGCCTTCGGCAAGCTTAGCGTCCGGCGTCAGCAGGATCACCTGCGAGTCCGGGCCGTGCTCGGCCTGAGAGAGCAGGTCGGAGGCGACAAAATCCGGCGTTGCGCCGCTGTCAGCGATAACCAATACTTCGGACGGTCCGGCGGGCATATCGATTGCCGCGCCGTCAAGACGCTGGCTGACCTGGCGCTTGGCTTCGGTCACATAGGCGTTGCCCGGCCCAAAGATTTTATCGACTTTTGGAATAGACTCCGTGCCCAGTGCCAGCGCGGCAATGGCCTGTGCGCCGCCCACGTTAAACACTTCTTTCACGCCACAGAGTTGCGCGGCGTAGAGGATTTCATCGGCAATCGGCGGCGGCGAGCACAGCACCACTTTTTTACAGCCCGCGATACGCGCCGGGGTCGCCAGCATTAATACGGTAGAGAACAGCGGTGCCGATCCCCCTGGAATATACAGGCCCACGGAAGCGATGGGGCGGGTAACCTGCTGGCAGCGCACGCCCGGCTGGGTTTCGATATCCACCGGCGGCAGGATCTGCGCGCTGTGGAAAGTATCAATATTACGTACTGCCGCCTGCATGGCTTGTTTCAGCTCGTCGCTCAGACGATTCCCGGCCTGCTGAATTTCTTCCTCAGTGACGCGCAGCGCGCCGACCTCGGTTTTATCAAACTTCGCGCTGTATTCGCGCAATGCCTGGTCGCCGTTGTTTTTGACATTTTCAAGGATCTCGGCCACCGTGCGGCTAATGCTTTCAGAGGCGGAAATCGCTGGGCGCATCAGTAATTCGCGCTGCTGCTCAGGGCTACAGCTATTCCAGTCAATCAGGGTATTGAAGCTCATGGTCGTTACTCCATCATCTTCTCAATCGGCAGCACCAGAATGGAGCTGGCGCCGAGCGCTTTCAGTTTTTCCATTGTTTCCCAGAACAGGGTTTCGCTGCTGACCATGTGCATGGCCACGCGCTGCTGATCACCCGCCAGTGGCAGAATGGTTGGGCGCTCAGCGCCAGGCAGCAGGGCGATAACTTCGTCCAGACGCTCGCTCGGTGCGTGCATCATGATGTATTTGGATTCGCGAGCCTGAATAACCCCCTGGATGCGGGTCAGTAGTTTGTCGATCAGTTGCTGTTTGGCTGCGGCCATTTCGCCATCGCGCTGAATCAGACACGCTTTAGAGCGGTAAATCACTTCCACTTCACGCAGACCATTAGCTTCAAGCGTCGCGCCGGTTGACACTAGATCGCAGATTGCATCGGCCAGGCCC
>NZ_JAHLQZ010000228.1:0-5705 GCF_018919505.1 Citrobacter sp. S55_ASV_140 | reverse complement strand
CTTGTACACGGTGAACGCAAAATTGTTGGCCAAAAAGGTTCGAAAGAATGATGACATATATCTGGTGGTCATTGCCCCTTACTCTCGCGGTGTTCTTTGGCGCACGTAAGCTGGCAGCACGCTTTAAAATGCCGCTGCTGAATCCGCTGCTGGTCGCGATGGTGGTGATTATTCCCATTCTGATGCTGACCGGAATTCCCTACGATCACTATTTCAAAGGCAGCGAGGTGCTGAACGATTTACTGCAACCTGCCGTGGTCGCGCTGGCCTATCCGTTATACGAACAGCTGCACCAAATTCGCGCACGCTGGAAATCGATAATCGCTATCTGTTTTGCGGGGAGCGTCGTGGCGATGGTTACCGGCACAACAATCGCCCTGTTGATGGGCGCCTCACCGGAAATTGCCGCGTCAATCATGCCGAAATCGGTCACCACGCCTATCGCGATGGCGGTGGGAGGAAGTATTGGTGGTATTCCGGCCATCAGCGCGGTGTGCGTCATTTTCGTCGGCATTCTCGGGGCGGTATTTGGTCATACTTTACTGAATGCTATGCGCATTCGCACGAAGGCCGCGCGAGGACTGGCAATGGGTACCGCTTCGCACGCCCTGGGAACCGCGCGTTGCGCAGAACTGGATTATCAGGAAGGCGCGTTTAGCTCTCTGGCGCTGGTCATTTGCGGCATTATCACCTCGTTGGTCGCCCCGTTTCTGTTCCCGGTTATTCTGGCAGTGGTCGGCTAACCTTCACTTTTTGGTTATTTATTTGCGATGCGTTGCACATTTTTCATTTAAGTTTCATAAGTTGCACACACAATGAGATTTGGATCACATATAAAGCCGTAACAGGCCCGTAAACTACGATTCCATTACATTGTTATGAGGCATCGCCATGCATCCACGTTTTCAAACTGCTTTTGCCCAACTCGCGGATAACTTGCAATCAGCCCTGGCCCCTGTTCTGGCGGATACGCATTTCCCCGCCATGCTGACTGCTGAGCAGGTCTCTTTGCTGAAACGCGAATCGGGACTGGACGAAGACGCGCTGGCATTCGCTCTGCTGCCGCTGGCTGCGGCCTGCGCACGTACCCCGCTTTCCAACTTCAACGTGGGCGCGATCTCTCGCGGCATTAGCGGCACCTGGTACTTCGGTGGCAACATGGAGTTCCTGGGCGCAACAATGCAGCAAACCGTTCATGCCGAGCAAAGCGCCATCAGCCACGCCTGGCTGCGCGGTGAAAAAGGCCTCGCCGCCATCACCGTTAACTACACCCCTTGCGGCCACTGCCGCCAGTTTATGAACGAACTGAACAGCGGGTTGGATTTACGCATTCATCTGCCTGGGCGCGAACCACACGCACTGCGCGACTATCTCCCGGACGCGTTCGGGCCAAAAGATCTCGACATCAAAACGCTACTGATGGACGACCAGGATCACGGCTTCGCGCTGCAGGGCGACGCCCTGACCCAGGCGGCAATAACCGCCGCCAACAGATGCCATATGCCATACAGCAAATCGCCAAGCGGCGTGGCGCTCGAGTGTAAAGACGGGCGAATTTTCAGTGGCAGCTATGCTGAAAACGCCGCCTTTAACCCCACTCTCCCACCGCTGCAAGGCGCGTTAAACCTGTTGAGTCTGAACGGTTACGACTATCCGGACATTCAACGCGCGGTGCTGGCAGAAAAAGCCGATGCGCCGTTAATCCAGTGGGATGCGACCTCCGCCACCCTGCACGCGCTGGGCTGCAACAATATTGAGCGCGTGCTGCTCAGTTAACTCATAAAGCCCGGTGGCGCTGCGCTAACCGGGTAACAGTGACTAAAATCCCCTCAATCAGACTGCTGTTTCTTGCGCTACGTCTTCCGGTACAGTAGCCTGATTGAAATTCCACCCAAATAACGAGTTTTCTGCATGTTAAAGCGCGTGTTTTACAGCCTGTTAGTCCTGTCAGGCCTGCTGCTGTTGACTGTGCTTGGACTCGACAGATGGATGAGCTGGAAGACTGCCCCCTATATCTACGACGAATTACAGGATTTACCCTACCGCCAGGTCGGTGTGGTCCTGGGTACGGCAAAATACTATCGAACCGGCGTTATCAACCAGTATTACCGCTACCGTATTCAGGGCGCATTGAACGCCTATAACAGCGGGAAGGTAAACTATCTGTTGCTGAGCGGCGACAACGCGCAGCAAAGCTATAATGAACCCATGACGATGCGTAAGGATCTGATTGCCGCAGGGGTCGATCCGGCTGACATTGTGCTTGATTACGCCGGGTTCCGTACGCTCGACTCCATCGTGCGTACCCGTAAGGTATTCGATACCAACGATTTCATCATTATTACTCAGCGATTCCACTGTGAACGCGCCTTGTTTATTGCGCTGCATATGGGCATTCAGGCCCAGTGCTATGCGGTGCCTTCACCAAAAGATATGCTTACCGTGCGGGTACGCGAATTCGGCGCGCGTTTTGGCGCACTCGCCGATCTCTATATTTTTAAACGTGAACCCCGTTTTTTAGGCCCACTGGTACCCATCCCTACCATGCATCAGGTACCCGACGATGCGCAGGGGTATCCGGCGGTTACGCCTGAACAATTACTCGAATTACAAAAGAAACAAGGAAAATAAGCATGGATGTACAAACCCTCTTCGTCGTGTTGGCCTTTCTGCTCATTCCTGTGTTTTGTTTCCGTGAGGCCTGGAAAGGCTGGCGCACCGGGGCCGTAGATAAAATTAAGAAAAATGCGCGCGAACCGGTATACGCTTATCGCCATCAAGAGCCCCTGCAATTTTGGTCCTATGTGTTGGTTTATGCCGGATGCGGATGTTTATCCTTCGGTATGGTTATTTACTTAATTTTCTATCGATAAAGATATTATTTTTATATTAGCGTTTGAGAATAGCTAATATTATGATAACGGTTACCATTTCAAAGTAAGGGATTAATGCTGCTCGCCAGCATTTCCCGCCAACACTCTTCTATTTGTGAATCCTTTCACAGAATACTCTTCCTGCAGTGCTTAGCCTTAAGAATAGCCTTTCGATTTTTATATTTTGTTATTAACGGTTTGCCTTAATTTACTCACGCATTAAGGAAGAAAATATGCCACAACAAAATTATCTGGATGAGCTCACGCCTGCTTTTACGCCATTATTAGCCATAAAAGAGGCTTCCCGCTGTTTATTATGTCACGATGCCCCCTGTAGCCAGGATTGTCCGGCGCAAACTGACCCGGGAAAATTTATTCGCTCCATTTATTTTCGTAATTTTAAGGGTGCAGCCGAAACTATTCGTGAAAATAATGCACTTGGGGCAGTATGCGCCCGGGTATGCCCAACCGAAAAGTTATGCCAACGCGGGTGTACACGCTCAGGCATTGATAAGCCGATTGATATTGCACGTCTGCAACGCTTTATTACCGACTTTGAGCAGCAGACCGCAATGAAAATTTATCAACCCGCCACAAAAACACGTGGCAAGATCGCCATCATTGGCGCAGGCCCGGCAGGATTACAAGCCAGCGTAACGCTGAGCAATCTGGGCTATGACGTCACTATCTATGAAAAGCAGACCCAACCTGGCGGCTGGTTACGCTATGGCATTCCAGAGTTTCGTCTGCCGCATGCTGTTTTAGATAACGAAATTGCTCGTATCGTTGAAATGGGCGTAACAATCAAATGCAATTGTGAAGTCGGCACTGCCCTTTCCATTGAGCAACTCAAAACAGAATACCGCGCCGTACTGGTTACCGTAGGGATGTCTTACGGTTCAACGTTACCGCTGTTTGAGAAGGCCAATCACGTTGAAATTGCCGTCGATTTTCTGCAACGAGCCCGGCAAACCAGCGGCGATATTACCGTCGCGCAAAGCGCATTGATCATCGGCGGCGGCGATGTCGCGATGGATGTCGCCAGCACGTTGAAACTGCTGGGCTGTCCGTCAGTTACCTGTGTCGCCCGTGAAGAACTGGCCGATTTCCCAGCCAGCGATAAAGAGTTCAGCAGCACACAAGCGTTAGGGGTATCGATTATTGACGGTTTCACGCCTGTGGCGGTTAGCGGAAATCGGGTTACTTTTAAACACGTACGCCTGCCGGGAGAACTGACGCTTGAAGCCGAACATATTATTCTCGCCGTTGGTCAACATGCTCAACTTGAAAATTTCGCCGCGTTAAAGCCACAGCGCAATCTTATCGATACGGATAATTATCAAACCGCCGATCCCGCTTTGTTTGCCGCGGGCGATATTGTAAAAGGCGATAAAACGGTGGTTTACGCCGTGAAAACCGGAAAAGAAGCCGCTCAGGCCATTCATCACTACTTAGAGGGAGCTTGCTCATGTTAACGAAAGATCTTTCTATTACTTTTTGCCGCGTCAAATTCCCCAACCCGTTCTGCCTCTCTTCTTCTCCGGTGGGCAACTGCTATGACATGTGCGCCAAAGCCTATGACACCGGCTGGGGCGGTATTGTTTTTAAAACCATTGGTTTCTTTATTGCGAATGAAGTCTCTCCACGCTTTGACCATCTGACCAAAGAAGATACCGGCTTTGTTGGCTTCAAAAATATGGAGCAAATTGCCGAGCACCCGCTGGAGGAAAATCTGGCCGCTATTCGCCGGCTGAAACAGGACTACCCGGATAAAGTTCTGATTGCATCGATCATGGGAGAAAATGAACAGCAGTGGCAGGAGCTGGCACGGCTGGTCGAAGAGGCGGGTGCAGACATGATCGAATGCAACTTCTCTTGCCCGCAAATGACCTCACATGCCATGGGTAGCGATGTTGGGCAAAGCCCTGAGCTGGTCGAAAAATATTGTCGGGCAGTTAAACGCGGTTCTTCCCTGCCGATGCTGGCTAAAATGACACCGAATATCGGTGATATGTGTGAGGTTGCGCTGGCGGCAAAACGCGGTGGCGCCGACGGTATTGCAACCATCAATACGGTTAAATCCATTACCAATATCGATCTGAACCGGAAAATTGGGATGCCGGTCGTCAACGGTAAATCCAGTATTTCCGGCTACTCCGGCAAGGCCGTTAAACCTATCGCCCTGCGATTTATTCAGCAACTGCGCATGCACCCTGAACTGCGCGATTTCCCGATTAGCGGCATCGGGGGTATAGAAAACTGGGAAGATGCCGCCGAGTTTTTACTGTTAGGCGCGGCCACGCTGCAGGTGACCACCGGGATAATGCAGTATGGTTATCGGATTGTGGAGGACATGACCAGCGGGCTGTCACATTACCTCGCCGATCAAGGATTTGACTCACTGGAGGAGATGGTGGGCCTTGCCAATGCCAATATCATCCCCGCTGAAGATCTTGACCGTAGCTACATCGTCTACCCAAACATCCATCTCGATAAATGCGTGGGCTGTGGTCGCTGCTACATTTCCTGTTATGACGGCGGGCATCAGGCGATGGAATGGAATGAGGAAACCCGAACCCCACACTGCGACACGGAAAAATGTGTGGGATGCTTGCTGTGCGGCCACGTTTGCCCGGTCGCCTGTATCGACCTGGGTGAAGTAAAATTTAAACCCGGAGAGAAAGAGCACGCGTTAACATTATAACGCGGACAAAAAAGGCCGGTGCAGATTGCGCTGCACCGGCCTTTTGGCGTTTTATCGTTACTTCTTACGCGCGTACTTCAGGGAGTCCAGCGCCACCGCGAAGATGATGATGCCGCCCTTAATAATGT
>NZ_JAHLQZ010000227.1:0-5706 GCF_018919505.1 Citrobacter sp. S55_ASV_140 | reverse complement strand
TCAATAAATACATCTTCCCGAACGGCTGTTTACCGTCAGTTCGCCAGATTGCCAACGCCAGCGAGCCGCATTTTGTGATGGAAGACTGGCATAATTTTGGCGCGGATTACGATACCACGCTGATGGCATGGCACGAACGCTTCATGCGTTCCTGGCCTGAAATCGCCGATAACTATACCGAGCGTTTTAAACGGATGTTCAGCTATTACCTGAACGCCTGCGCCGGTGCGTTTCGTGCTCGCGATATCCAGCTTTGGCAGGTGGTTTTCTCCCGCGGTGTCGAACACGGTCTGCGCGTCCCCCGCTAATGGCTGCCGCCCCCGTACTCACGGGGGCATTTTGTTTCAGGCCGGACTCAGGCCTCGCCCGCTATGTTACTGATGGCGCTTTCACGCGCAGCCAGCACACGTTCAACGGTATCAACAACCGCTTGCGTTTGCGGATCGATTTCGATATTAACCCGCGCGCCCAGCTTTTTCTTACCCAGCGTCGTACGCTCCAGCGTTTCCGGGATCAAATGCACGCAAAAGCGCGTTGGCGTGACTTCGCCGACCGTCAGGCTGATGCCGTCAATGCCGATAAACCCCTTATACAGGATATATTTCATCAGCGATGGGTCCTGAACTTTAAACCATACCTGCCGGTTATTTTCCGAAGTCAGAATTTTCGACACCTCGGCGGTGGTCATAATATGGCCCGACATTAAATGCCCGCCAATCTCATCGCTGAATTTTGCCGCACGCTCAACGTTAACCATATCCCCGACCTTAAGGTCGCCCAGGTTGGTGATACGCAGCGTCTCTTTCATCAGATCGAAGCTTATGTGATTACCGTTGATTTCGGTTACCGTCAGACAACAGCCATTGTGGGCAACCGATGCGCCGGTCTCCAGCGCATCCAGCATATATTCAGGCAACTCCACGACATGCGTACGAAAATTTGGTTTTTCATCAATGGACACCAATTTTGCGGTGCCCTGCACAATACCCGTAAACATACTTCTCACTCCTGAACTCAATTAAGACATCTCTGCCCAGCACAATAGCAGGTGGAAATTCAGGTTGCCAGCAGTGCGCCACCGCTGCCTGTTTTTTCACTGGAGAATTACGTATTCCTCGCTACAATAGACTGAAAATTCCCCAGCTTTTTCTCCTTGCTGCCATATAAGGCGGCTTTTTTAGTCTCTCAAATAACAACAATATAGTGGTGTACACGTGCAAAAGTATGTAAGTGAAGCGCGTCAGTTATTAGCTCTGGCAATACCGGTGATTCTTGCGCAAATCGCTCAAACCGCAATGGGGTTCGTTGATACCGTCATGGCGGGCGGATACAGCGCGACGGATATGGCGGCCGTCGCCATTGGTACGTCGATCTGGCTGCCGGCTATTCTGTTTGGCCACGGACTCCTGCTGGCGTTGACGCCGGTAATCGCCCAACTCAATGGCTCCGGCCGCCGCGATCGTATCGCCCATCAGATACGCCAGGGATTCTGGCTGGCTGGTAGCGTCTCCGTTTTGATTATGGTCGTGCTGTGGAATGCGGGTTATATCATCCGCTCCATGCATAACATCGACCCGGCGCTGGCCGATAAAGCCGTCGGTTATCTGCGTGCATTGCTGTGGGGCGCGCCGGGATATTTGTTTTTCCAGGTAGCCCGTAACCAATGCGAAGGCCTGGCCAAGACTAAACCGGCGATGGTGATGGGGTTTATCGGCCTGCTGGTGAACATCCCGGTTAACTATGTTTTCATCTATGGTCATTTAGGTATGCCGGAACTTGGCGGCGTAGGCTGTGGCGTGGCCACGGCGGCGGTTTACTGGGTGATGTTTGCCGCCATGCTGTCTTACGTCAAACACGCGCGTTCAATGCGTGACATCCGTAATGAGCGAGGATTCCAGAAGCCAGACACTGCAGTGATGAAGCGTCTGGTACAGCTGGGTTTACCCATCGCGCTGGCGTTATTTTTTGAAGTGACGTTGTTTGCTGTGGTTGCGCTACTGGTTTCCCCGCTGGGGATCGTCGATGTGGCCGGGCACCAAATCGCGCTGAACTTTAGTTCGTTAATGTTCGTTTTGCCGATGTCGCTGGCTGCCGCCGTCACTATTCGTGTCGGTTTTCGTTTGGGTCAAGGTTCCACGCTTGAGGCGCAAACGGCGGCCAGAACGGGTTTGGGCGTTGGTGTCTGCATGGCGGTAGTGACGGCGATTTTCACTGTGACCTTCCGTGAGCACATTGCCCTGCTCTACAACGATAATCCGGAAGTTGTCGCTCTGGCGGCGCAACTCATGTTGCTGGCCGCGGTGTATCAAATATCGGACTCTATCCAGGTTATTGGCAGCGGTGTCCTGCGCGGTTATAAAGACACGCGCTCTATCTTCTTTATCACCTTTACAGCCTACTGGGTGCTGGGTCTGCCAAGCGGCTATATTCTGGCGCTTACCGATCTGGTGGTCGACAGGATGGGACCTGCAGGTTTTTGGATGGGCTTTATTATCGGTCTGACCTCTGCGGCCGTATTAATGATGCTGCGGATGCGTTATCTGCAACGCCAGCCGTCTGCCGTCATTTTGCAACGCGCTGCACGATAAGCTCACAATAGCCGCCGTCTGGCGGCTTTTTTACGCCTTCAGAAGGGACTGGCGTTTTCGGCATTCACCCACTGTTCGCTAACAGGATGCCTGAAACGCAATGCGCTGGCATGCAGCATCAGTCGCGGGGTGAGTTCTGTACCTGGCAGCAAACGCCCACCATACAAATCGCCCCCCAAAATAGGATGTCCCAACTGCTGACAGTGGATCCGGAGTTGATGGGTACGCCCGGTTTCAGGCGTCAGTTGTACCCGCGTTAAGGGGAGTAATCCCCCGTCCTTCTGGCGATGGAGAAAACGCTCAACAACCTGATAACGCGAACGCGCGGGCTTGCCGTTAACGGCGCAAATCGTCATCAGCGGAAACCGCGCCGGATCTTTGCTAATCGCTGCGTCGATAACCCCTGCATTGTTTTCCAAATGCCCGCATAACAGCGCGCTGTATACCTTCGTCACCATGCGCTGACTAAACTGCTGGCACAGCGCGGCGTTAATACCCTTGTTACGTGCCACCACCATCAGCCCGGAGGTGCCGAAATCAAGCCGATGGACCAACGTGCAACCGGGATAAATCTGTACCAGCCGGTGATGTACCGAATCGAGATTCTGCGGATTTTTCCCCGACAAGCTAAGCAGCCCTGTGGGTTTATTGATAAGCACCAGATGCTCGTCCTGATAGAGAATCTCTATCTCGTCATAACAAGGCGGGGCAATAAAGGTATCAAGGATTGTAGACATCAGACGGCCTGGATGGAATGTGGGCACGGATGATAACGAATTTTCACTGCACTGGCGAATCGACCCGCGTAACTAATGGCAATCATTACATGGTAGAGTGGAGGTTATCCCGAGTGCAAAGAGAGGGTTACACAGTGCAACAAATCGATTTTTATATGGTAGACGCCTTTAGCACCACGACGTTTGCTGGTAATGCCGCCGCTGTATGTCCCCTCACGGACTGGCTGCCCGATGAAACATTATTAAAAATGGCGCAGCAGCATAACCAGTCGGAAACCGCTTTCTTTGTCGCCAATGATAATGGCTTTGAGCTACGTTGGTTTACCACGCAGGGAGAAATTAATCTCTGTGGGCATGCCACGCTTGCCGCGGCGCATGTGATTTTCGAACATCTGGATTACCCGGACACGACGATCCATTTTGCCACCCGATTTGTGGGTCCGCTGATGGTCACACGCAGCGGTGAATGGCTGACGCTTGATTTTCCTGCCTGGCAAAGCGAGCCTGTCGTACCGCCCGCCTTACTGCTGGAAGCGTTAGGCATCACAGAATATAAAGAAGTTCGCGTGGGTCGCGATTACATGGTGGTGTTGGAGGATCAGCACCAGGTCGAGGCTGTACGTCCGAATATCCACGCCATGGTTCCGCTAGGCAAAATGGTTTGTATTACCGCGCCTGGCGACGGGGAATATGATTTTGTCAGCCGTTTCTTCTGCCCAGGCGAGGCCGTCGCAGAAGATCCCGTCACGGGTTCGGCGCATAGCATGCTCATTCCTTACTGGGCCGCAAAACTGAATAAAACAGAAATGTTGGCGCGTCAGGTATCTGAACGCGGGGGAGATTTACGCTGTCAATTGGCGGACTCTCGCGTTTATATTGGCGGGCAGGCAACAACTTACCTGACGGGTAAAGTGCTGCTACGCTAACCCTCTTATCCGTTACACAACCCAATCCAGGGAGGATATATGTCGAACAAACTGGTGCAGATTCACTTTAATTTTCATGGTCCGTTTGGCGCCGAGATGTCGCAGCAACTTGTCGAACTGGCCGAATCCATCAATCAGGAGCCGGGCTTTATCTGGAAAATCTGGACCGAGAACGAAGCCAATCATGAAGCTGGTGGCATCTATCTGTTTCAGGATCAAGACTCCGCACAGGCTTATATCAAAAAACATACTGCCCGCCTGAAGCATCTGGGTGTGGAAGAAGTGTTTTTCAAAATCTTCGATATCAATGAGCCATTGAGTAAGATTAACCACGGTCATATTGGCTAACGTTATTGGCTTAAACGCCCCGTTCTGGGGCGATACCTCCTCCCCTAGTTTTTCCCTCACTCATATCCCAACATCCGCTATATAGCGTGTGTCACGTTTGTTTTAGTTCACAAAATCAGCGCCCATGAAAACTATCACTAGCCGACCGGAGCATGAAGGCGTATAAATAATACAAACAGTATTATTTTATACAAATTGAATTACCAAAAACAAAGGAGATCGCTTATGTCCCCAGACATTACGCTCAATGCTTCACCAGGAAGTTTCCCCCCGGCGGGTCATTACTCGCACAGTACAACGGCAGGTGGTTTTGTGTTCATTTCCGGGCAACTGCCAGTCACCCTGGATGGCGAAAAAAAAGCCGATGCGTCTTTTGAAGAACAAACCAGACTGGCCTTACAAAATGTCGATGCCTGCCTGGCTGGTGCTGGAGTCTCGCGGCAACATCTGGTTTCAGTGCGTGTCTATGTGACGGATATCAACCAGTGGCCGACATTTAACAGGATCTATGGTGAGTGGATCGGTGATTTTCGCCCTGCCCGTGCTGTCGCTGGCGTTGCCGAACTTCATTACGGTTTTGCCGTAGAAATCGAAGCGATGGCTTTGGCCCCACAGGCCTGATTTATAACTGTATACAGGTGAATAAAAATGACTGATATGACACTGCCTGATTATAACGATATTGTCGCTGCGGCAGAGCGCATCGCAAATTATGCCAACAAAACGCCGGTGATGACGTCCCGTACGGTTAATGAAGAATTTGGCGCTGAAGTCTTCTTTAAATGCGAAAACTTCCAGAGGATGGGCGCGTTCAAATTTCGCGGCGCTATGAATGCGCTACGCCAGTTCACGCCACAACAACGGGCTGCGGGCGTCGTGACCTTTTCTTCGGGGAATCATGCGCAAGCCATAGCCTTGTCGGCAAAATTATTGGGGATTCCGGCGACAATTATCATGCCGCATGATGCCCCGGCTGCCAAAGTTGCCGCGACCAAAGGGTATGGCGGAAATGTAGTGATTTACGATCGCTATACTGAAGACAGAGAAAAAATTGGTCAGGACCTGGCTGAGAAACAAGGGCTGACGCTGATCCCTCCTTACGATCAT
>NZ_JAHLQZ010000226.1:0-5709 GCF_018919505.1 Citrobacter sp. S55_ASV_140 | reverse complement strand
AGATAAAACAGTACGCCCGCCGCCACGGCCGCGATCATCATGCGCCGCTTACCAAAGCGTTTCACGTAGTAGCCCGCCAGAATCATCGCCGGAATTTCCAGCCCGGCCGCGGTGCCCATCAGGATCCCGGCCAGCTTGTCCGGCAAGCCCAGCTCAAGGCTAATCCACAGCGGCATATCGATGATGTACATGGTGTTGCAGGTCCACATCAGCGTAGAGGCAATAAACAGCATGCGTACATTTTTGTCCTGCCAACCGCTGGCTTGTTCCAGCGGCACATCGACAGGTTGCTCCACCCGAGCCACAGATGGCAGTATCAGCGCGATCAGCACCAGGCTAATGGCAAAAATGCCTGCGGCAATGGAAAACATCGCCGTGAAGCCGTAATTCAGCGCCAGCATAAAAGCCAGCGGCGGCCCAATCACCCACGCCAACGAAAGCTGCGCACGCATCACCGAGCTAAACATCACCACTTCACGCGCCGAGCTATCGGCATATTCCCGCGCCAGCGCAAACAGCTGCGGCATGGCGGTATTTGCCAGCGAAGCCAGCAGCACACCGCAGGTGATCAGCGTGAGATAGTGGCGATTAAAGGCAAACAGCAGCGCGTTGCCGATTGCCATCAGACAACAGAACATGATCAGTTTTCGCCGATCGCCCTGACTGTCGGATCGTTTCGCCAGACCAAGGCTGACCCCGATCCCGGCAATAGCGTTGACGGTATAAAACAGCCCGACCCAAAATGGCTGCGCCCCGACTTCACGGCTCAGAAACAGGCTCAGCGTGGGTGCCTGCAACGCCCCGGCCACACCCATCATAAAAGCGACCAGCATAAATGCCGCGTAAACGCCGTTAAGGCGCCGTCCCATGGTCATAATCCAGAGCATATCTTTCCTTTTAAGCGCAGCTGAAACGAAAAAAGCCAGCAGATAATACCTGCTGGCGCGGCGATTAACACCAATACTCAGTCACACATGATGTCTGCAACTCGCAATTCGGAGGTCAGGCTGTCACCTCCCACTGCATCAGTTCTTCAAGCATCTTTAAGCGCTGCGGTGCGCTCAGGCAAGCCAACCAGGACGATTTTTCCGTCGCAGTAAAGTACTTCAACCAGAACTGACGCATAGATGACCCCTTCGTTGTCTCATCGCTTCATCGGAATCTATTATTGGCTTAATATAGGGATAATAAAATTGCTGAGTTTTCCGCAGGAGTTCCCCTTTTATGTCTTCTGGTCGTTTGCAACAACAGTTCATCCGTCTGTGGCAATGCTGTGACGGCAAAACGCAAGACACGACGCTAAACGAACTGGCGGAGCTGCTGAGCTGCTCGCGCCGTCATATGCGCACCCTGCTTAATACCATGCAGGATCGCGGCTGGTTAACGTGGGAAGCCGAAGTTGGGCGGGGTAAACGCTCGCGCCTGACATTTCTCTATACCGGGCTGGCGCTCCAGCAGCAGCGGGCAGAAGACCTGCTGGAACAGGATCGCATCGATCAACTGGTGCAACTGGTCGGTGATAAAACGGCCGTCAGACAAATGCTGGTTTCCCACCTGGGACGCAGTTTTCGCCAGGGGCGGCACATCATGCGCGTCCTCTATTATCGCCCTATGCGCAATCTGCTCCCCGGTACGGCGTTACGCCGCTCCGAAACCCATATTGCCCGACAAATCTTCAGTTCCTTAATTCTGGTAAATGAGGAAAATGGGGAACTGGAAGCCGACATTGCGCATCATTGGCAGCAGATTTCGCCTTTACACTGGCGATTCTTCCTGCGCCCGGGGATCCATTTTCATCATGGCCGTGAGCTGGAAATGGAGGATGTCATTACTTCGCTACAGCGCATCAACGCGCTGCCGCTGTATTCGCACATTACGCAAATCGTCTCGCCCACCGCCTGGACGCTGGATATCCATCTTGCCCAACCGGACCGCTGGCTTCCCTGGCTACTGGGGCAAGTCCCCGCCATGATCCTGCCGCGAGAATGGGAAACGCTAAATAACTTTTCCAGCCATCCGATTGGCACCGGCCCATATGCCGTGATGCGCAATACTAATAACCAACTGAAAATTCGCGCATTTGATGATTACTTCGGCTACCGGGCGCTGATCGATGAAGTTAACGTTTGGGTATTACCTGACATCGGCGAAGAGCCGGGCGGCGGGTTGACGCTAAAAGGTCCCACGGAGGATGAAAAGGCGATTGAAAGTCGACTGGAAGAAGGCTGCTACTACCTGTTGTTTGATACACGCACCCATCGTGGTGCTAATCAGGAGGTTCGCGAGTGGGCAAGCCGCGTTCTCTCGCCAACCAATTTAATCTGTCACGCCGACGAACAGTACCAGAGGCTGTGGTTTCCCGCCTATGGGTTACTCCCCCGCTGGCACCACGCCAAACCCGGGCATGGTGAAAAACCGGCCGGGCTGGAAACGCTAACGCTCACTTACTATCGCGATCACATCGAACATCGGATTATCGCGCAGATCATGAAAACGTTGCTGGCGCAGTATCAGGTACAGCTAAACATTCAGGAGATCGACTACGATCAGTGGCATGCAGGTGAAATAGTCAGTGATATCTGGCTCAACAGCGCCAACTTTACCCTCCCGCTGGATTTCTCGCTGTTCGCGCATTTGTGCGAAGTCCCGCTGCTGCAAAACTGTATCTCGCGCGACTGGGAAAACGATGCCGCCCGTTGGCGAACCGGTGAAATGAGCCTGGCGGCATGGTGCCAACAGCTGCTCGCCACAAAGGCCATTGTGCCGTTGATCCACCACTGGCTGATCATTCAGGGCCAGCGTAGTATGCGCGGGCTACGCATGAATACCCTCGGCTGGTTTGATTTTAAATCGGCATGGTTTGCGCCGCCGGATCCCTAAGAGCCAGCTCTTAATTGCTGCCCGGCAACAAAATCACTACACTAACGCCGTTCTCAACGGGGTGCTAAATAAAAAACATACACAAAATCATTCATGATGCCTCAAGGCGGCAAGCGAGTGAATCCCAGGAGCATAGATAACTATGTGACTGGGGTGAGTGAGCGCAGCCCACACAGAGGCTGCGTGAATGATGAAGTGTATGGGCTGAGAGATACCCGTCGAACCTGATCCGGATAATGCCGGCGAAGGGATTTGAGGCTTATCTCAAGTCCTTTGCCACCCAACTCTTGAGGTGCAAAGTGTTTAAAAAATGTCTTCCGCTTTTGCTGCTGTGCGCAGCGCCTGCCTTCGCCAAACCGGTGCTGACCGTCTATACCTACGATTCGTTCGCTGCGGACTGGGGGCCTGGCCCGACAATCAAAAAAGCCTTTGAAGCTGACTGCAACTGCGAACTGAAGCTGGTCGCGTTGGAAGATGGCGTCTCGCTGCTTAACCGCCTGCGCATGGAAGGAAAAAACAGCAAAGCCGACGTCGTGCTGGGACTGGATAACAACCTGCTGGAAGCCGCCACGCAAACCAAACTGTTCGCCAAGAGCAATGTCGCAAACGACGCCGTTGACGTACCCGGCGGCTGGAAAAATGACACCTTTGTCCCGTTTGATTACGGCTACTTCGCTTTTGTCTATGATAAAAACAAGCTGAAAAATCCGCCAAAGAGCCTGAAAGAACTGGTCGAAAGCGATCAGAAATGGCGCGTCATTTATCAGGATCCACGCACCAGCACGCCAGGGCTGGGCCTGCTGTTATGGATGCAAAAAGTCTATGGCGACAAAGCACCGGAGGCGTGGCAGAAACTGGCAGCCAAAACCGTCACCGTCACCAAGGGCTGGAGCGAAGCCTACGGCCTGTTCCTGAAAGGTGAAAGCGATCTGGTACTGAGCTACACCACCTCTCCGGCCTATCACATCATTGACGAGAAAAAAGATAACTACGCCGCCGCCAACTTTAGTGAAGGTCACTATTTGCAGGTGGAAGTCGCCGCCCGCACCGCGGCCAGCAAGCAGCCGGAACTGGCTGAGAAGTTCCTTAAGTTTATGGTTTCTCCGGCATTCCAGAATGCCATTCCGACCGGCAACTGGATGTATCCGGTGGCGCAGGTTGCTCTCCCATCAGGATTTGAGCAACTGAAGAAACCGGCCACCGCGCTGGAATTTACCCCGCAGCAGGTTGCGGCTCAGCGTCAGACATGGATTAGCGAATGGCAACGCGCCGTCAGCCGTTAATTCCCGGCTGGCTGGTTCCTGGGCTTTCTGCCGCCACGCTGATGGTCGCAGTAGCCCTGGCCGCGTTTCTGGCGCTATGGTTTAACGCCCCACAAGGAGAATGGCTCTCGCTGTGGCGAGACGACTACCTGTGGCACGTGGTGCGTTTTTCTTTCTGGCAGGCTTTTTTATCCGCAGTGTTGTCGGTTGTCCCGGCAATTTTCCTTGCCAGAGCACTTTATCGCCGCCGTTTCCCCGGACGTCTGGCGCTGCTACGCCTGTGCGCGATGACGTTAATCCTGCCGGTGTTGGTCGCGGTCTTTGGCATTCTCAGCGTGTATGGCCGTCAGGGCTGGTTAGCCTCACTCTGGCAGACATTCGGGCTGGAGTGGACGTTTTCGCCGTACGGTTTGCAGGGTATTCTGCTGGCGCACGTTTTTTTCAATTTGCCGATGGCCAGCCGTCTGCTGTTGCAGTCGCTGGAAAATATTCCCGGTGAACAGCGACAGTTAGCCGCTCAGTTGGGTATTCGCGGCTGGCATTTCTTCCGCTTTATCGAATGGCCATGGTTACGCCGTCAGATCCTTCCCGTCGCCGCGCTCATCTTTATGCTGTGCTTCGCCAGCTTCGCCACCGTTTTGTCGCTGGGTGGCGGGCCGCAGGCCACCACCATTGAGCTGGCTATCTATCAGGCGCTGAATTTCGATTACGATCCCGCCCGTGCCGCTATGCTGGCGTTGATCCAGATGCTGTGTTGTTTAGCGCTGGTGCTCCTCAGTCAACGCCTGAGCCGCGCTATTGCGCCCGGCACCACGCTGGTTCAGGGCTGGCGCGATCCCGACGATCGTCTGCACAGCCGTCTGGCAGACTCGTTGCTGATTTTCCTGGCCCTGTTGCTGTTGCTGCCGCCGCTGTTGGCAGTGATTGTCGATGGTCTTAACCGCCAGGTTCTGGATGTGCTTATGCAGCCGGTTCTGTGGCAGGCGTTGGGAACTTCACTGCGCATCGCGCTGGCGGCAGGGGCATTGTGCGTGATACTCACCATGATGCTGTTATGGAGCAGTCGCGAACTGCGCGCCCGACAGCAGGTGCTGGCAGGCCAGGTACTGGAGCTTAGCGGCATGATGATCCTCGCCATGCCGGGCATCGTGTTGGCAACCGGCTTCTTTCTGCTGCTCAATAACACCGTTGGTCTACCCGAATCCGCCGACGGCATTGTGATTTTCACCAACGCGCTGATGGCGATCCCTTACGCGCTGAAGGTACTGGAAAACCCAATGCGTGACGTGACCGCACGCTACAGTATGTTGTGCCAGTCGTTGGGAATTGAGGGATGGTCGCGGCTGAAAGTGGTTGAACTGCGGGCACTGAAACGTCCGCTGGCGCAGGCGATGGCTTTTGCCTGCGTACTGTCGATTGGCGATTTTGGCGTGGTGGCGTTATTTGGCAATGAGGATTTCCGCACCTTGCCGTTTTATCTATATCAGCAGATTGGATCTTATCGCAGTCAGGATGGCGCGGTTACGGCGCTCTTGCTGCTGATCCTGTGTTTTACGCTGTTTACCGT
>NZ_JAHLQZ010000225.1:0-5726 GCF_018919505.1 Citrobacter sp. S55_ASV_140 | reverse complement strand
GTCCCATACCGGCAGCGCCCGCCGTTCGATTCTTCACTTTACTAATGTCACTCATGATTTTTATTCTCTACCTGAGAAGAAGTTACTTTTTTGGCCATCAGGCGTTAGCGCCCTGCTATTCCAACGTGAGCAATGGCGTAGGTTTGCCAATGTGATATCCCTGTAACCACCCAACATTCATTTTTTCCAGACATGCCTGAATATTGGCGTTTTCGACAAATTCGGCGACGACCTGCATATTTTTCATTTCAGCGACACGGCAGAAGGACTCGACGATGTAGTAGCTGATCTCGCTTTCGGTGATCCGTCGAATAAAAGAACCGTCTATTTTCAGAATGTCTGCTTCGATATTCATCAAGCGCGCATGACTGGCAAATCCGGTACCAAAGTCATCAATCGCCACGCGGCATCCCAGCTGACGTATTAAGCTCAGGGTTTCCACGGTTTGTTCTTTATCTGATAATGTATCCGCTTCGGTTATTTCAAAAATAATCCGCTGCGGCTCCACAGCGTAATCGTGCAGAAGCTGAGTGATTCGGGACACGATATTTGAACGACACACCGTGACTGGTGCCAGGTTAATGGCAAAACAGCGCTGCGGATGGGTGCGCATGAACTTTAGGGTGTTTTCGATAACCCAGAGATCGATATCCGGCGCCAGCCCCGCATCATGGGCAACCGGCAGAAAGCTGTTTGGGGGAATAAATTCCCCCCGTTCGTTGAGCATACGGATCAATATTTCATGATACGGCGCTTCGCCATGGGTACTGACTATCGGCTGGGCCATCAGAACGAAGGCATTATTATCCAGCGCATTTTGCAATGCGGTACGGATTTCAGTTTTATCAACGATGTGGTTGCCAAGGACCCGGCTATGCTGCGCTTCGAGGTTTTCCGGCCTGCCGTTGGTCAGGGATAAGCCGGCGACCATGCCGAGCTTACCCACCAGCTGGTAGATATCATCGCTATGATCGTTAATCAGGCAGTAGCCCAAACCACTGCGAAAACCCAGCCGGTGATTGTTGTAGAAGAGGCGAAAACTATTGGCAGCCTGGTACAGGTCGCATAACCGCTCGCAGGTCCCATTTTCCAGGCGGATAAGCAGATCATAACCCGCGTGATAATAGACCTTCTCGCTTTTGATCAAATGACTCCTGAGATGCTCAGCAAGGATCTTCTGGTAGCGGGCGCGAAAATGAAAACCATAGCGGCGCGAAAAGAGCTCCAGCTCGGGGATCTGTATCAGGCATACCGTCGCCCCCTCAGTGGTAAACAACTCTGTCTTCAGAGCACGCAGGTTCGCCATGCCCGTCATCGGGTCAGTCAGACCCAACAGCAGGACCTGGTTAAACCGCTGACGGGTAAATTTTGCCAGCGCTCCCATGATCACAATGGTGAGTGAAAAGACAAAAATAAGGGTGGAAACCAGCGCCTGATGCAGCATGAAATTGATGTCGCTGGCGATATAGCTGTCGTTATGTTTGCCTAAAATAATCAGTACGACTGTCCACACCAGCATGGTGAACGAGTGACCAATCTTAATCGCCCCCCACAGCATCAATGGAAATAACAGGATCAGGCTATAGAAAGAAAAAAAGATGTTCGGACTGTGCGGTGACGTCAAACAGAACATCAGTGAAATCAGCAAAATACACCAGATGCTGACGCCAAAAGCGGTGATATTCCCTTTACACTGAAAGACAATCGCTCTGATAAAGGTCAACAGGTAAGACGGTCGACGAATGATGCGATAAATTTTGTAGAAAAAGGGGATGCCCGTCAGGCAACCGTTGATGATCCCCTGAATACGTACCAGCATCTCCAGGCTCATAACCGGAATATTGTCCACATCCGGGCGATGACCATGGGTGACGAACGCGGCAAAAATCCTGCTGAATAACAGATAGAGCAGGATGTTAAAGCCGCATAGCCAAATCAGGCGGCTCAGGCTGATTTTTATACGGCCAAAACTTGCGCAGCTGCGTCTGCCCGTCACGTTGCGATAAGCGGCATAGCTCAAGGTTGAGGCCATAACCAGACACAGCGCATCCACCCGCTCGCTTTGTGGCCCCACTACGAACATCAAGGCGAGAAACAGAATAAATCCCGGCAATACCCGAAAACCAAACAGAACCAATGCGGCGGAAAATACGGCGAGTTTGAGATCGTAAACTGTTAAAATATTATTATTGAGAAGACAATAGCCGTTAAGATATTGTGCCAGTGGATATAACAGGCCTGGCAAAGCAAGTGGCAGGCACCATTTTTGAATGCTTTTTGCTGTGTGAGTATTTATTATCGCGTCCAAATCAATTTATCCGCTATGCACTATACCAATAGGACTTTAATCCAGACTCGAATGTCACAAACAAATCCTTTTGGGTCAGTCGCTGAACCATAGCAAAATTGTCAACATTGACCGCGCACTGAGAAAATAAAGTTAGGCTCTATATTGAAGCGAGCATCTTATTCATATCAGATCAGGAAATAAATACTCATTAATAGACAAAAATGGACATCCCGGCGGGATAAAACTACAGCACACTCACTTAATAGCATAGCTAATTCATTGATGCTAAATATAAAAACCGCACCTTACTGACAACTTCACCACACCTCCAACCAGTACAAACAAAAAACACGCCTTGTCGTTTTAATGTCAACATTAATATCCTGGATGAGGCATAATGAAAAATGTATTTTTATGAACACTTTTGCCTGTTGACGATAAGCACAGCGTTATCTATATTCGCATACCGTTATTGTTGTCATTACTCATCCTGGTTCAATGTTAGTTATTTGTTACGTCATTACGTTTCACATCTTTCATCTACTTATTTGCAACAATAATATCCCATTAAGAAATAACAGAAATAAATTTAGCATCGCATAATCAATTCAGGAATTAACATAATCCGTGGCAAAGTCTCTGTTTTCCCTTAAAGCAATAAAAGGGTGGCAACATTCCATCACTGGCAAAATAACGCAATTCTTGCTGGTGGGTATCGTTATTGCTTTTAGCGCTGGCGCCTTTACCAACTGGAGCCTGATAGACAGCTTTTCTTATCAACAGTGGGTGCAGCGCGCTGAGGCGAATGCGCAGATTATGACCTACATTATCCGCAGCGTGTACACCACCGTTTCGGTTGAAACCAGCGATGCCGGGCAGATCTCACGCATCGTCTCCGACAGACAACTTGGCGATACCGACTCCATTCTGCAAACGGGTTATAACCCGGTAGACGTCCTGGCGTTGGCATCAGTGCAGACGCACAGCCCCACCTGGCTGTTTCTCTATACGCCGGAAAAAGGGTATGTTGGGATTAACAACAAGTCTGAAAATGGCGAAGGAATTATCTCCTTCTCTGGTCGTTTGCCGCGCGATGTGCTGGTCAATTACTATGTTGGCTTCGCCCAGATCAATGGCGAAGAGTGTTTCATCAGCGCCGTCCCGATATTGACGCCTTCCGGCGAGATCCTCGGGAGCCTGATAAGCAGCATCGGTAAAAAAAGTGAGTTGTACGCTACCTACGATGCGATGCTGAAAAAGAGCTGTATCATTTTCGTCCTGATTTTGCTGGTGACGCTGGCGCTGGTTACGCTGTTTATGCGCCGCTTATTCCGACCGGTTCCACTGCTGATCAACTCCCTCACCCGTATTGCCCATGAAGAGACCGACTGCATTACCCCTTATCTTGATCAGGACGATGAAATTGGGCATCTCGCAGGAGCGATTGAGAAATTGCGCGTCGCCATGAAAGAGCGCGGTTATCTGCAACGCATGCATGAAATGTCGCAAAAGATGGAGCATATGGCCCATCATGATTCGTTGACCGGCTTACCCAATCGCGTTTCGTTTGGCCAGGCGCTAGATAAGCGCGTCAGTGAAATTCATCTGGATGAAAAACCGTTCAACCTGCTATTGATTGACCTCGACAATTTCAAACCGGTCAACGATACCTTCGGCCATAAAGCCGGGGATGAACTGTTAATTAGCGTGGCCCAGCGCCTGCAATTGCTGCTCGGCCCTGACGATATCGCGGCGCGTCTGGGCGGTGATGAGTTCGCCATCCTGCAACATGTCAGCGACAACGCCATCAGAGAGGCGAATCGTCTGGCAAAACGCATTATTCGTGCGCTGAGTACTCCATTCACCTGGAGCACGCATACTTTTTCCATCAGCTGTAGCATCGGTATCACCACCGCGCCATATCAGGGCAACAATACCTCGACACTGATGATCAATGCCGATCTTGCTATGTATGCCTCTAAGCATCATGGCCGCGGCTGCTTCCATTTCTTTGAAGACGGCATGGTGATGAAGCAGACCCACAGCCTGTTTATTAATCAGGAAATTATTGATGGTATTGATAACAAGGAGTTCGAACTTCACTACCAGCCAATCATAAACCTGGCAGATGAAAGCGTGTATGGGTATGAATCGCTGATCCGCTGGAATCATCCCAGCAAGGGACTGATTTACCCAGATTATTTTATCAGCATAGCCGAAAGTTCCGGCCTGATTGTGCGTTTAGGTGAATGGATTATTCGTCAGTCCTGTGAAGCGGCGGCTAAATGGCCGGAGCGCACCAGAATTGCCGTCAATATATCGGCCTACCAGTTGCACAGTCCGGGGCTGGTGGATGTGATCAAAGACGCCTTACGCATCAGCCAACTCGCGGCAGATCGCCTTGAAATAGAAATCACCGAATCCGAGAAACTGGATAGATCAATCGCCTTACCCGTACTGCAAGAGATCCGCGCTATGGGCATCGAAATCGCCATGGACGATCTGGGAACCGGGTATGCGGCGCTGGATTACCTGCTGATTTATCCTTTCACCCGCATCAAGATCGCCCGCACGCTGGTCGATAAACTCCAGCAGGATAATGCCAGCCAGTATTTGATTGTGATGCTGATTCAGTTTGCCCATAAGTACAATATGTCGGTCACTGCTGAAGGGGTGGAGACCGCGCAGCAGCGTGACATCCTGCGCGACATAGAGTGCCAGAATGTTCAGGGCTATTTCTTTAGCTATCCGCTTCGCGAACGTGAGGTGCTTTCCGCGTTTGCCGAAGAGGCTATTGAAGAAGGTCTGAGCAATGCCTGACATCTTTCGCCTGGCAAAACGCCTGCTCATGATGGTTGTACTGCTGGCAGTGGCCACGCCATGCATGGCAGATAAGCAACTGCATACGCTGGAACAGATCGCCAGCAAGAAAACCATTACCCTTGGCTATCAGGATGATGCGTTTCCCTTCTCCTGGCAAAATGGAAATACCCCTGCGGGCTACTCCATTGATATCTGCAACAGTATCGTCAGCGCGCTCAAGACCAAACTCCAGCTAAAAAACCTGAAAATAGAGTGGGTAAAAGCCAATTCAGCATCGCAGTTTGTGCTGATTAAAAACCACATGGCAGACATCATGTGCATACCTGCCTTTTATTCACAAAGCCGCCACAGCATGAGCGAGTTCTCCCTGCCGTTTTATTTTTCGAGCACCCGCTTTGTGATGCGTAAAACCGAAAGCAGCGACAACCTGGCTAAGCTTTCTGGACATAGCGTACTGGTAAAAAGCGGTACGATTTACGTTGAGCAACTGCAAAAAGTGAATGCCGCGAATGATCTGGATATTAATATTCAACTCGACACCAATAATATTACGGCCTTCAACGAACTGAAGAACGGGGAGTATTCAGCACTGATCTCCAGCACGGTATTACTC
>NZ_JAHLQZ010000224.1:0-5789 GCF_018919505.1 Citrobacter sp. S55_ASV_140 | reverse complement strand
GAATAAAGAAGTCGTACATTTCATCCTGCAACTGTTCGAGCACATTTTCATCGCGTTCGCGCAGCTGATCGAGAATCACCTGTTGATTCCCCTGGAAGCGGTTCACGATATCCGCAGCCTGCTTGATCCCTTTCACTTTCGAGCCATGTTCAGAAAGTACCGACAGCCCACGCTCGATCAAACGATCCAGCTCATCCACCACGTCCCTGTTCACATCGTTCAGTTTAGCTACGCGATAGAGGATCTCGTTTTGCACTGACTCATTCATGTAAGACAGTACCGTGGCCGAGATCTCTGGCGTCAGGAAGGCAAGAAATACGGCCTGTAGCTGCAAATGCTCTTCGGAGATCAGTATCGCCAACTGGCGCGGCTCCACCCACTGTAAACGCGCCATCCGCGAACGGATCTCATCGCCATAAATACCGTTGATCACGCTGCTGGCGATTTCTGTGCCCAGCGCTTTATTGAGGATCCCTTGCAGCATGGAACGCGATGCGCCGTTGATACCGCTTTGTTCGCGGAATTCATCAAAAAAGTTATTGATCACTTTTTTAGCTATGCTGGTTTTTACCCCAGACAGACGCGCCATGTTTTCACTCAGGCGAACCACCTCTTCGCGGCTGAGTTTTTGCATCACCGTGGCTGCCGCCTCCTCGCCCAGACACAGCAATAAAATTGCGGCCTGTTCCAGATAGCTATTGTTGCTGCCGTTATTTATTGTCAATTCGCTCATTGCTGGTAATCCATTGTCTGAGAACTTCAGCTACGCGATCGGTGTCGCTCATCGCCAGTTTTTGCAGGAACTCCAGCTTCACTTCCAGACCGGAGCTCTGCGAAGGCAGGCTATCGTCACCAGGGAAAGAAGGCAGTTCGATATTTTTACGTTCATCTTCAGCGGCCGCAAAATGGGGTTTGTCCGCAGGAATCGCGATCGGTGCGGCATCCAGCGCCAGCTCTGGCGCCGACGTCCGGCGACGTACGGCGGTCAACCGTTTCATGACCGGGCGAACAACAAACAGCAGCAACAGCAGAGCCAACAGACCGCAGCCAATCAGACGCACCCAGGCCAGAATGTCGTCATCTTTCCAAAAGGGGACCACCGGCTCGACGGGGATCGACTGCGGCACAAAATTAAGCAGCGATAAAGACAGATTGTCGCCACGCCTGGCATCAATCCCGGCGGCGTTATTCAACAGCGCCGTCAATTGCGTGGTTTGCTCCGGTTTCCAGTTCTTCAACGCAGGCGCGCTCTGGTTAAGTACCACAGCCACATTTAAACGTTTAATGTCGAAACCGGGATGCTGGATATGTTCAACGCTACGGTCCCAGGAGTAGTCGCGTTTGTTCTCGCTATGCTTTGACAACGCAGCGGGCTGGTTAGATTCCTCTGGCGCGCTTCCATTGGCGCCATTCGTCACTTGATTTGCCGCCACTGGAGGACGGTTACTCAGCGAGCCGGGGATCCCCATGGCGATTTGGCTGGTATCGCTATCGAGTACCGTCTCTTCACGGTTAACTTTTGGCGTGTCGCCGTAATGCTCCTGGGTTTCGTCGATATTGCTCAGATCGAGATCCGGCATCACGCTCACCCGGTAGTTGCCAGTGCCGACCAGCGAGTCGAGAACGTTTGCGAGGCTGGCGCGGGTCTTATCCTGAATATCTTTGAGGATCTGGTCGCGCTTACGCGTCGCCGCAGAAACCGCTTCACCCGCGCCAATACCGTCGGACAATAAATTCCCCGCCTGGTCGACAACGCTGACCTGCGAAGCTTTCAAATCAGGCACGCTGCCGGACACCAGGTGCACGATAGCATTCACCTTGTCCAGATCCAGCTTGCTGCCATAATGCAGACGCACCACCACCGAGGCGCTGTTTTGCGGCTCGTCGCTGACGACAAAGGAACTCTCTTCATTCAGCGCCAGATGCACTCGGGCGCTCTCGACGGCGTCCAGCGTCATGATGCTCTGCGCCAGTTCGCCTTCCAGACTCCGCTTGTAGCGAACGTTTTGCACAAACTGACTGGCGCCCAGCACTTCATCTTTATCCATCAGTTCATAGCCGCTGGGCAGCATGGCCTGAACGCCTTTCGCCGCCAGCGTCATTCGCGTTTTGGACAAGTCCTCTTCCGGAACCAGAATTTGTCCGCTTTGCGGATCGATGCGGTATTCCAGCTTTTCACCATCCAGCACGGTGACGATCTGCGAAACCGGGATATTCTCCTGGCTACCGTACAGCGAAACATAGCCGTGGTTGCCATTCCATAGCACGCTGACAATAATGGCGGTAGCCGCAACAGCCGCTGCCGCCAGTAACGCCAGTCGTTTATTACCATCCAGCCTGAAAGAGAAGGATGGTAAAAACTGAGTAACTTTTTTTATTAGTTCATTCATAGCGTTAGACTGACATGCTCATCAGGTCATTGAATCCGGAAGCGACTTTATTGCGTACCTGCACCAGCGCGGAAAACGATAACGATGCCTGCTGGCTGGCGATCATCGCCCCCGCCAGGTCGTCGCTTTTCCCCATCTCAATGGCCGTTTGTTTTTGTTCCGCAACCTGCTGGAACCGATCAACATGATTCAGCGCCCCTTGCATAACGCGGTCGAACGAAACCGGAGATGATGCCTGCTGGGCGTTAACCTGCATCGGCGAAAGGACGGGCGCTTGCGCGACCGCTTTCATCTGCTGCATGTCCTGCATCATTTGCGTCTGCATCGTACTGGCTGGGGCTATCGTATTTATGCTCATGACCTACTCTTAAAATTAGAAAAGCGTTCTCGGTACCACAGACTGATTCAGGAAAAGATCTCTATTCCCTGTTTTCTCATTGATGCCAGACGATAACGAAGCGCACGTGGGGTGATTCCTAATAAATCAGCGATTTTGGTTTTATTACCCTGATATTTGCGCATCAGGTCAGCGATATATTGATACTGCGCGCTACGACCATGCTGGCCCAGATTGGCGCTGGTGGTAATTTGCGCGCTGGGTTTAGGTTGCCATTGCGGCTCGCTCCAGGAATCGGACTCAATAGATGGCAGACCTAACGTATCTGGATAAATAACGCCATCACGATTAAGGATCATTCCTCGTTGAATCGCGTTCTCCAGTTGGCGTACGTTACCCGGCCACGCATAGCTGAGTAATGCCCGGCGTGACGATTCAGAAAGCTTGATATTTTTTACCAGCACCGTGGAGTATTTTTTAATAAAGGATTCCGCCAACGGGATAATATCTTCCATACGCTCGCGCAAGGGCGGCATCGTCAACGGAATCACTGACATGCGATAATAGAGATCTTCTCTGAAGCGTCCTGCCGCAACCTCTTCTTCAAGGTTTTTATTGGTGCAGGCAATTAAACGAAAATTTAATTTGATGAGACGGTTACTGCCTAAACGCTCAACCTGTTGTTCCTGTAATACGCGCAGTATCTTGGCCTGTAGCGCCAACGGCATATCACCGATTTCATCCAATAACAATGTACCGTTATTAGCTAATTCCATCTTTCCCGGTACGGTGGCCACTGCCCCGGTAAACGCCCCTTTATCATAACCAAAGAGCGTGGCTTCCAGCATATTTTCAGGAATAGCAGCGCAATTCACACCGATATAAGGCGCCGACGCCTCCTGCGCAAATGCAATCGAGTGGATAAATTTGGCGATACATTCTTTACCCGTACCGGTTTCGCCATGGATAAGTACTGGAACATTAAAAGCAGCAATACGTCTTGCCATTGAAAAAACGTTAATGCTGGAGGCTGCTTCGGCAATAAGTTCAAACATGATTATTTACACTTAGAAGTAAAGTTAACATCCGTTACGAGAAATATACAAATCATTCCAAAGCACAATCATCGAATAATAGATATCACCCGTGCCATGTCTTAATCCCATCCTTGCTCATGTTTTACCGCCCTTTCACAGGGCAGCCCTATCGGAGACTATTTTCAAATAGGGTTTTTCCTAAAAAAATACTATCACCGGTATCATTAACAATCTTAAATTAAAAGATAATAAAAATATTATTCCTTGAAAAACAAACAACTACAAGAAAATCAGCATAAAAAATAGACAGCAAGATAACCCTACGCAGCGACAGACTGTAGGCGGGCAACATCACGGATGTGTAATTAATTATTTTTTAATTATAGTTCATCACCATTAATAACTTGCAGAAGGGAGGGGTAAAATATCTAATATCCAGCCCTGGATCAGTGAAGAGCCCAGGTACTGCATTTCATATCTAATGGACTTCAACACTATGAGAATAGCGTCAAGGATGAGTAATAAATTAAATGGATTTGTATTTTCTTTGATAACCGCGGGATTTGATATCAACTCATCCGCCCCAGAAATTACAGCTGAGAAAGCGCACCATGCTGAAATATAGTCAAACGCCCGGAATCTTTAAACTTGAAGGAAACCGGCTTGGACGTCCATATCATCGTCTGCCGACTATGTTTACGGGAAGTTTTGATACAATTGAATCACATCTTGGAAACTATTTCCTGAAAAAACACCGCACAAATATAACACTAAAAAAAATACAGTGTGAGATGGATGTTATCAATAAAAGTGCGGAGTTATTAGTTTCTCAGGTTGGGCATCTGGCCTTTGATATCGACCGCGCATTATTGTTAATGTTATTAGGTAACTTTTATGGTCTGGCATCATCTCTCGCCGACGAGAAGTCGCAGGATGATTTACCAACCAAAACGGAAATCCGCTTGCGAAGCAGACTGGCGCTAGATATTTGCAATATCATTTTTAATAAAAATATATCTGGTATTCCACTGACGCTCAAACCCGACAGCAGCACCATACAAACCCACTGGGCTTATCAGCTTACATTTGTATTAGGTGATGATGAGAATTGCAGTTTCCGCATCTTACTGGACGATTCGCATACCGATTATATTCTGAATTTGATTCGCCGTAGCGAGCATGGAGAGAAAAAAAAGCAGATTGATAAAGCCAGCGCTGAAACGCGTAAAAAAACGCTGATCAAAGAAATCATTCATACGCTGCCGCTAACCATGAACGTGAAGATTGCAGAAATTCCTCTGAATGTTGCCGATCTGACGACGATTAAACCCGGCGATATTTTACCGATTGCGATGCCTGATACTTTCCCTGTTTATATCGGGAAATCCGAATTATTTAATGCCCTGATCGTAGAGGATAAAGACAAACTGTTTTTGTCCGAATTAACGAGCAAGACGGAGAAATCCTATGAGTAAGCCAGAAGATATTTTAGAGCAAGGCTTCGAGTTAGCCCCCGAAGCAACTACGCCACCCGCGCCGTCTGTCACTGAAAAGCTGGTAGCGCGTTTAGAAGACCGTTTTTCCGAGTCGATGTCATTACTCAAACGTATTCCAGTCACGCTAACGCTGGAAGTCTCCTCCGTGGAGGTGATGCTGGCCGATCTGCTAAACATTGATGACGACACCGTCATCGAGATGGATAAACTCGCCGGTGAACCGCTGGATATTAAGGTCAATAATATCCTGCTAGGTAAGGCTGAAGTGGTTGTGGTCAACGAAAAATATGGCCTGCGCGTCCTTGAATTCAACACGCATGAAATTAACGACCTGGCACCATGAAACGCGCGCCAACACTCACGCTCTTACTGGGTATCTCGTTACTCATCCTTTCTCCCTTTGCCTGCGCGCAAGGGGGAGATATCCCGTTGCTGAATGTAGTTTCACACGGAAATAGCCAGGAATACAGCGTAAAAATCCAGGTCCTAATCCTGATGACCCTGGTGGGCATTCTGCCTACCCTGGTGC
>NZ_JAHLQZ010000223.1:0-5804 GCF_018919505.1 Citrobacter sp. S55_ASV_140 | reverse complement strand
ACTATAGCAAATGCATAACGGGCAGGCATCTGACTTTCCGCGTGACTTTGTTAATGTCATTTACGGAAATTGACAATTCAGATACCCGGTTTACGTTATTACATGCCGGTGATGAAGGACTGTAATTGCGCCTCGGATTGAAGACGCTGCTGCAATGAGGAGGCTTCAGTTTTACTGGCGAATGGCCCCATCTGAATACGCCATACCGCGCCGTTTTGCACTACCCGTCCAGGGACGCCAAACTGCTGACTTAAGCGCTTTTGATACTGCTGCGCACGGGTTTGATCGCTAACGGCACCGACCTGAACGACATAGCGTCCGTTGGTCGCAGCAGCTGGCGCGGCAACGGTCGCTGGCGCGGTTACCGTGGCAGTTGATGCTGCGGGAGCGGCGGTTACAGGCTGTGGCGCAGGCGTGGGTTCGCTGCCTTCAAGTACACCGGCAGCAAGCGTTGTCGGCGCGCCGAGGAAACCACTGCTGTTGACCGGCGCACCGCTCGTATCCTCGCTTTTCAGCGTGGAATTACTGATAGGGCGGATATCGTTTTGCGATTGACCCGCATCCGGTGCGGAAGACATCGCGCCGCCACCGCTTAAATCAGGACGAGCCGGCAGGGCATAGGTTTGTTTCGCCACAGTCGTGCAGGCCATTCCCGGGCCGGATAATGAACCATCCTGCGCGACGATAATAGGGTCGATACGCACTTTGGTGTTGTTAGACGTGTTCAGACGGTCGGCGGCGGCACGTGAAAGTGAAATGACGCGATCGTTGCCATAAGGGCCGCGATCGTTAATGCGTACGACGATCATCCTGCCGTTTGCCAGGTTGGTGATTCTGGCATAGCTTGGGATCGGCAGCGTCGGGTGCGCAGCGGTCAACTGCATTGGGTCAAACGCTTCACCAGACGCGGTTAAATTGCTTCCAGGCTCCGCATCATAAATAGCGGCAAGCCCAGCCTGGCTAAAGCGGGAGGGATCCTGGACTATTTTGTAGCTCTTACCATCACGCTGGTAGTCCTGATTCGCCGTTGGGTTCAGGGGTTCAAAGCGCGGATCGGCCCCGCTGATTTCAACAATCGGACCATTACACACCGCAGGCTGCGGCGCGACAGCAACCTGTTGCTGACCATCATCATTCGAACACGCCGCGAGCATTCCTGCTGCGATGCAGATACCAAGCCACTGCTTACGCATTGCGTACCCCTTACACGCTTTTCGACAACATTTTTCTATGGGTGTGGATCGACATAACAATCCCGAACCCGGCCATCAGCACGATCAGTGCCGAGCCTCCGTAACTGACCAATGGGAGTGGAACCCCAACCACAGGTAGAATACCGCTCACCATACCAATATTTACGAAGACATAAACGAATAATATCAACATTAAACCACCCGCCATGACGCGACCAAAGGTGGTTTGTGCGCGAGCCGCGATCCACAACCCGCGCATAATCAGCAAAATGTACAGCGTCAGCAAAATCAGGATCCCCACCAGACCTAGTTCTTCCGCTAAGACGGCGAAGATAAAGTCAGTGTGGCGTTCGGGTAAAAACTCAAGCTGCGACTGCGTACCGTGCAGCCAGCCTTTACCGCGTAATCCGCCGGAACCAATAGCAATTTTAGACTGAATAATGTGATAGCCCGCGCCCAGCGGATCGGTTTCTGGATCAAGTAACATCATGACGCGCTGACGCTGGTAGTCATGCATCAGGAAGAACCACAGTATCGGAATAAACGCGGCGACCAAAACGACTGCCACACCGATTAAACGCCAGCTTAAACCGGAAAGGAACAGGACAAACAGACCAGAAAGGGCAACCAGAATTGAGGTGCCGAGGTCAGGCTGAGCGGCAACCAGCAGCGTGGGCATAAAAATCAGCACCAGCGCAATCGCGGTATTTTTTAGCGATGGCGGGCAGACGTCGCGGTTGATGAAGCGCGCGACCATCAGCGGCACGGCAATCTTGGCGATTTCAGAAGGCTGAAAGCGCACGATACCCAAATCCAGCCAGCGCTGAGCGCCTTTGGAAATAGCGCCGAAGGCGTCAACCGCCACCAACAGAATGATACAGAAGATATACAGATAGGGCGCCCAACCTTCATAAACCCTGGGGGGAATTTGCGCCATCACCACCATGATGACCAGACCCATCGCGATCTGGCCGACCTTACGCTCCATCATGCCAATATCCTGGCCGCTGGCGCTCCAGATGACCAGCGAGCTGTAGACCAGCAGAGCCAGCAAAATAAGCAACATTGTGGGATCGATGTGGATTTTGTCCCAAAATGTTTTTTTGTTCGGATTATCCGTCACGATTATTGGTCCTCAGCTGCTGCAACCGCTGGGTTTTCCGCAGGCAGATTGGTGTTGTTGTCGCCCAACATAATGTGGTCAAGGATCTGGCGCATAATCGTCCCCACAGCCGGACCCGCGCCGCCGTTTTCAAGGATCATGGCGACAGCGACCTGGGGTTTATCATAGGGTGCGAAGGCCGTCATTAACTTGTGGTCACGTAAACGTTCGGCGATCTTATGCGCGTTATAGGTTTCATTCGCTTTCAGGCCAAAGACCTGTGCGGTACCGGATTTCGCCGCAATTTTGTAAGGCGCGCCAGCGAAATATTTATGTGCAGTCCCGTTAGGGCGGTTAGCGACACCGTACATACCGTCTTTGGCGATTTCCCAGTAACCGGAATGAATATCGCCAACGGGCGGTTCGTGCGGCTGAACCCATGGCACTTGCTTGCCATTTTCTGCCGTGCTCATCAGCAGATGCGGGACTTTTACCAAACCGTCGTTGATAAGGATCATCAGCGCTTTACTCATCTGGATAGGGGTTGCCGTCCAGTAACCCTGACCGATGCCGACCGGAATGGTATCACCCTGGTACCATGGTTTTTTAAACCGTTTTTGCTTCCATTCACGGGTTGGCATGTTCCCGGAACGTTCTTCGGCAAGATCGATACCCGTATATTGGCCATAGCCAAACTTGCTCATCCACTCCGAAAGCCGGTCTATCCCCATATCATAGGCGATTTGATAGAAAAACGTATCCGCGGACTCTTCCAGAGAGCGGGTAATGTTCAGGTGGCCGTGACCCCATTTTTTCCAGTCGCGGTAACGTTTCTCAGAGCCGGGTAACTGCCACCAGCCCGGATCGAACAGACCGGTATTGCGGGTGATGACGCCCGCGCTTAACGCAGAAACCGCCACGTAAGGCTTAACCGTCGACGCCGGAGGATAAACGCCTTGCGTGGCGCGGTTAACTAATGGGGTATTCGGATCATTGAGCAACCCGGAGTAATCTTTACTGGAGATGCCATCCACAAACAGGTTCGGGTCGTAGCTTGGCATGGAGACCAGCGCCAGAACGCCACCGGTACGCGGGTCGGTGACCACCACGGCGGCGCGGCTACCCGCCAGCAGCGTTTCAATATACTGCTGGAGCTTCAAATCCAACGTGAGGTAAATATCATGCCCGGCCTGCGGCGCGACCTCTTTCAACTGACGAATGACACGACCGCGGTTGTTGACTTCAACTTCTTCATAGCCGGTCTGCCCATGCAGTACGTCTTCATAGTAACGTTCAATACCGAGCTTACCAATATCATGCGTCGCAGCGTAGTTAGCCAGTTTGCCGTCTTTGTCCAGGCGATCCACGTCTTTATCGTTGATCTTCGATACGTAGCCAATCACGTGGGTCAGGGCGGAACCGTAAGGGTAGTAGCGGCGTTTATAGCCTTTAACTTCAACGCCAGGAAAGCGATATTGATTTACGGCAAACCGTGCGACCTGAACTTCCGTCAGGTTGGTTTTTACCGGAATAGAGGTGAAGCGGTGTGAACGGGCGCGCTCTTTTTTAAACGCGGCAATATCGTCATCCGTCAGGTCTACGACGTTGCGCAGCGCGTCGAGCGTATCCTGAATGTTGTCTACCTTCTCCGGCATCATTTCAATCTGATAAATGGTGCGGTTAAGGGCAAGCGGAATTCCGTTACGGTCATAAATAATGCCGCGACTGGGAGGAATAGGTACCAGTTTAATGCGGTTTTCGTTCGAACGGGTCTGATAATCAGTAAAGCGAACGATTTGCAGATTATACAGGTTGGCGATCAGCACGCCGGTCAGCAGCAAAATCCCCAAAAAAGCGACCAGCGCCCTGCGCACAAACAGCGCGGACTCAGCCGAATAGTCGCGAAAAGAATTCTGTAGTTTCATCCGCTGCTTAATCTACTCAAGAATCAATGATCACTCACGGTGATAAGGATGGTTGGTGGTAATGCTCCACGCCCTGTACAGGCTCTCTGCGACCAGAACCCGAACAAGAGGGTGAGGTAGGGTTAATGCAGAGAGTGACCAGCTTTGTTCCGCCGCGGCTTTACAGGCGGGAGAAAGACCTTCCGGCCCGCCGATCAGCAGACTGACGTCACGACCGTCCAGTTTCCAGCGCTCCAGTTCGGTCGCCAGTTGCGGCGTGTCCCAGGGTTTGCCCGGAATATCAAGGGTGACGATGCGGTTTTTGCCTGCGGCGGCCAGCATCTGCTCACCCTCTTTGTCGAGAATGCGTTTAATGTCCGCGTTCTTGCCGCGTTTTCCTGCCGGGATTTCGATCAGCTCAAAGGGCATATCTTTCGGAAACCGACGCAGATATTCGGTAAATCCGGTTTGTACCCAGTCAGGCATTTTCGTACCCACAGCGACAAGTTGCAGCTTCACGCATTAACTCCAGAGTTTTTCCAGTTCATACAGGCGACGGCTTTCTTCCTGCATCACGTGGACAATCACATCGCCGAGGTCAACGACGATCCAGTCAGCGACATTCTCGCCTTCCACGCCGAGCGGCAGCAGGCCGGCAGTGCGGGACTCCTGAACAACGTGATCTGCGATAGACATAACGTGACGGCTGGATGTACCGGTGCAGATAATCATGCAATCAGTGATACTGGATTTACCCTGAACGTCTAAGGCGATGATGTCTTGACCTTTCAGGTCATCAATTTTGTCGATTACAAAATCCTGGAGTGCTTTACCCTGCAAGTGTTCCCCCTGGGTGAAAAGAGTTAAAAACGTCTGTTAGTATACCTGAACCAGAGGCGATATCGGGACAAATGTCTCCGAAAGCGCTTTTGAAGTGCGCTATCATCCCACCCCACGCCACAGAATGCATCGCCATTTTTGTAAAACAATTTCTGCAAAGCTCTGAAGGGCGGGAAAAGTCAGGTTGCGGAGGATAACAGCCTGTCAGGGGGTGTCAATGGGAGAGAGGCCCTTCGGCAGAAAAAACCGCGCATTCACTCCCCGTCGTCCCATGCGGCCCGGCTGTTAAGCACTTTCAGAACCGCGAAATCGTCACATAAATCTATTGCGCTCCAGCAGCCTTGTTCGACGCGGAAATGCCACATTGCCGCAGCCGGCATGGACAGCAGGCGGGCGATCAACACGCTCAGCACGCCCTGATGACTCACCACCAGCAGGTTTTGACACGCTTTATAATCGGCAAGTTGGGCAATGAAGCGTTCAACCCGCTGAGAAAATGCCTGAAAGCCTTCGCCATTCGTTGGCGTTGCGTTCTGCCAGTCGTTACACCATAAGGCGTAATTTTCAGCGTCTTCGCGCGCTAAATCGCGATGGTGGCGCATTTCCCAGTCACCAAAAAACATCTCATTCAGTTCAGGCATAATGCGCACAGGGAAGTCGCGATCGCCTAAGATCAACCGGGTTGTATGGCGGGCGCGTTCGAGTTCGCTGCAAAGAACATTGTCGACAGGAAGATTGCGTAACAGCTTGCCCACTGTTTGCGCC
>NZ_JAHLQZ010000222.1:0-5778 GCF_018919505.1 Citrobacter sp. S55_ASV_140 | reverse complement strand
GTAGGAGAAGTTGGCGGCAATCTCTTCCATCAGCGCTATCGCATTTTGCTGCGCTTTTTCGTGGGAGATTTTTTTACTGCGCGCTTCATCTTCTACCGCGCGCGCGATAGCTTTTGAGGCCAACAGCTTGTTAAACAGATCCTGACGGGCAGGGAGGCGCGGACCGACTGCGGCCAGGCGCTGGCGAGCAAAGTGCATACGCGCTACGCGCGCCAGCTTCTGGGCGATAATTTTATCTGTACCGTGTTCATCCGCCATGCGACGCAGGGAAACCGACGGGGAGAAGCGGACAAAGCTGTCGCGACCCAGCCAGGACACAGCAAAGAATTTTTGTACGCCGTTCAGCATACGCAGCGGCGGGTTGACCTCGCCTTTTTCGCGTCCAGGCGCACGGCCAAACATTACCGAAACTGGCACCATCTGCACATCCAGGTCTGGATTGCTGCGATGCAAGTCGAGGTAGTTATGGAACAGCTTAATAGACTCTTCTTTTGGCGTGTAATAGGTGAAGACACGTGGGCCGCCGTGAATAAACACGTAGCGCGGCAGTAGAGTTCCGTCTATCTCCAGCGGTTCCAGGGGATCCGGGAGATCGTGCGCCAGACATTGGGCGCGCAGCGTCAGCAAGTCTGCTTTGGAGTTGTACGGTAGGACGTACATAATGGGGCGAGAAGTATCGAGCCCCAATTCCGGTGCGGGTTCCGCCGGAATAGACTTGCTTTTTACCAGTACGCTTAATGGTAAATTCAGTAATTTGTAGTAAATTCGTGGCCAGCCGGACATAAACGATGTAAAGCCTCTGGTTAATAATGCAAATGCGCTGCAAGGATATCAGAAAGTTTAGTGAATTTCTGGTGTATCCGGTCATACTTCGCGCTGCTTTGCCACACCCTGAAACAAACGGGGTAACGTTACAATGACATTGACGCTAATAATGTAAAAAGGTTCTTTTTGATGGCCAATAATACCACTGGATTCACCCGAATTATCAAAGCTGCAGGCTATTCCTGGAAAGGTTTTCGCGCCGCATGGATTAATGAGGCGGCATTTCGCCAGGAAAGCGTTGCCGTTCTGCTAGGCGTTGCCATCGCCTGCTGGCTGGACGTCGACGCCATTACGCGCGTGTTGCTGATTGGTTCCGTGATGCTGGTGATGATCGTTGAAATCCTCAATAGTGCGATTGAGGCGGTGGTTGATCGTATCGGTTCTGAGTACCACGAACTGTCTGGTCGTGCGAAAGACATGGGGTCGGCGGCGGTATTGCTGTCGATTTTTGTCGCCCTGATCACCTGGGGCATCCTGTTGTGGTCGCATTTGCGATAAAGATTCCACAACTTCATCATTCTCCTGTTTTTTGTGCAGTTTGCGGTTCCAAAATCACCTTTAGCTGTATATACTCACAGCATAACTGTATATACACCCAGGGGGCGGAATGAAAGCGTTAACGGCCAGGCAGCAAGAGGTGTTTGATCTTATTAGAGATCACATCAGCCAGACAGGTATGCCACCGACGCGTGCGGAGATCGCGCAGCGTTTGGGGTTCCGTTCCCCAAACGCTGCTGAAGAACATCTGAAAGCGCTGGCGCGTAAAGGCGTGCTGGAAATTGTATCCGGCGCATCGCGTGGTATTCGTCTGTTGCAGGAAGAAGAAGAAGGTTTACCGCTTGTCGGTCGCGTTGCGGCAGGTGAGCCACTTCTGGCGCAGCAACACATCGAAGGCCATTATCTGGTCGATCCTTCACTGTTCAAACCGAACGCCGATTTTCTGCTGCGCGTCAGCGGTATGTCGATGAAAGACATCGGGATTATGGACGGTGATTTGCTGGCCGTGCATAAAACACAGGATGTGCGTAACGGTCAGGTTGTTGTTGCGCGCATTGACGACGAAGTGACGGTGAAGCGCCTGAAAAAACAGGGCAACAAGGTTGAACTCCTGCCAGAAAACAGCGAATTCAAACCCATTGTGGTCGACCTGCGCGAGCAAAACTTCACTATTGAAGGGCTGGCGGTAGGCGTCATTCGTAACGGGGAATGGCTGTAATACTCTGTTGAGTCCCTGTAGGCCGGATAAGACGTTTGCGTCGCCATCCGGCAACTCGCCCGGTGGCACTGCGCTTACCGGGCCAGGGCAACATCTTCCAGTACCTCTAACTTCTTTTCAGGCTCTATTTCATGCCTTTCTTTACCTCCTCCGACAAAGCACTCTGGCGTCTTGCCTTACCGATGATCTTCTCCAATATCACCGTTCCCTTGCTGGGATTGGTCGATACCGCGGTCATTGGTCATCTGGATAGTCCGGTCTATCTTGGCGGCGTTGCCGTTGGCGCCACCGCGACCAGTTTTCTCTTTATGCTGCTGCTTTTTTTACGCATGAGCACCACAGGTCTTACCGCCCAGGCATTTGGCGCGAAAGATCCGCAGGCACTGGCGCGTGCGCTGGTGCAGCCGCTAATGCTGGCGCTGGGGGCGGGGCTGCTTATCGCACTGTTTCGTACGCCGATTATCGATCTGGCTCTGCATATTGTCGGCGGCAGTGAAGCCGTACTGGAGCAGGCCCGACGTTTCCTGGAAATCCGTTGGTTAAGCGCCCCCGCCTCGCTGGCGAATCTGGTACTGCTCGGCTGGCTGCTTGGCGTTCAGTATGCGCGGGCGCCGGTTATCCTGCTGATTGTCGGTAATGTTCTCAACATTGTGCTCGATTTATGGCTGGTGATGGGCCTGCATATGAACGTGCAGGGCGCGGCGCTGGCAACGGTCACCGCCGAATATGCCACCTTGCTGATCGGTCTGTTAATGGTACGCAAAGTCCTGCATATGCGCGGAATTTCGCTGGCAATGTTGAAACAGGCCTGGCGTGGCAATTTCCGCCGCTTACTGGCGCTTAACCGCGACATCATGCTGCGCTCGCTGTTGCTACAGCTCTGTTTCGGTGCCATTACGGTGCTGGGCGCGCGCCTGGGGAGCGATATCATTGCGGTAAATGCCGTTCTGATGACCCTGCTGACCTTTACCGCCTACGCGCTGGACGGGTTTGCCTACGCCGTTGAAGCGCATTCTGGTCAGGCCTATGGCGCACGGGATGGCAGCCAGTTACTGGATGTCTGGCGCGCAGCCTGCCGACAGTCCGGTCTTGTGGCGATTCTGTTTTCGCTGGTTTATGCCCTGTTTGGCGAGCACATTATAGCGTTGCTGACCTCGCTCCCGCAGATTCAACTGCTGGCCGATCGTTATCTTATCTGGCAGGTGATTTTGCCGCTGGTTGGCGTCTGGTGTTATTTGCTGGACGGTATGTTTATCGGCGCAACACGGGCTGCAGAAATGCGCAACAGCATGGCCGTTGCCGCCGCGGGATTCGCATTAACGTTACTGGCTTTACCGCTGCTGGGTAACCACGGCTTGTGGCTGGCGCTCACCGTGTTTCTTGCCCTGCGCGGGCTTTCGCTGGCCTTTATCTGGCGACGTCACTGGCGCAACGGGACGTGGTTCGTTGAAGCCTGACGGTTAAAAATTCTGAATAGTGAATCGAATGCCGAATCAGTGACTACACTTATTCTCACGTCCAGCAGAAAAGATAGCGGAGTTGGACGAGATACTCTGGCTATTCACAACCTAACGATGAGGATTTGATGATGAATAAAGACGAAGTCGGCGGCAACTGGAAACAGTTCAAAGGTAAAGTGAAAGAGCAATGGGGCAAACTGACCGACGATGATATGACGGTCATTGAAGGCAAACGTGACCAACTGGTCGGTAAAGTCCAGGAGCGTTACGGTTATGCAAAAGATCAGGCGGAGAAAGAAGTCACTGACTGGGAAACCCGCAACGATTACCGCTGGTAATTAGTCCCCTCCTGAGAGTACAAGGATGTACGCTCTCTGGCTTAGCGACCGACTTTCTTTTTCACCAGAATTGAGTGGTCATGCTGACATTCGCCCGGATGGCGACAGGCTTCAACCTCCACGCATGCCGGGCACAGCCCGTGAGCTTCAATCACGTTATGCCGCAGAGCAAAACCCATTTTTGCCGCCAGCATATGCATGATGTCTTCCACACCCTCCGCACACTCTTCTTTTACCACGCCACAGCGATCGCAAATAAACATCGCAGAACTGTGGGTCGGTTGATCGAACAGGTGACACAGCACGTAGCTGTTGGTCGATTCCACTTTATGTACAAAACCTTGTTCCAGCAGAAAATCGAGCGCACGATAAACGGTCGGTGGCTTGGCCTGCGGCTCGGTTTCCCGTAGCAGGTCGAGCAGGTCATAAGCGCTAATAGCGCCTTCCTGCAGGCTCATCAGGCGCAGCACTTCGAGGCGCTGTGGCGTTAGCCGCACGTTGCGTTGCGCACAGAGTTTTTCAGCTTGAGCCAATAACTCCTGCGTGGTGGTTTTGTCCATTTGGCGCCTCGATTTGTGTGAAAGGTTAATCCCTTACTTTATCATGTTCTGCTTAAAACGCCGAGATCCGCCGCCGTGTGCTATACCTGACGCATCGTATTCTGGAGAATCCACATGAAAAGACCCGACTGTATTCGCCACTGGCGAGAGGTGGAGGGGGCTGATGACTCCACCTACCCCGACAGCAATGAACTTTTTGCTATTGGCGCGCCGCTTGCCCGTAAACTGGGGTTAGGAAGACTAGGTATTCATCATGAACGCCTGCCGCCGGGGCGTCGCACATCTTATCCTCATGCCGAAAGCGATGAAGAAGAGTTTATCTATGTGCTGGAAGGTTATCCGGAAGCCTGGATTAACGGCTATTTATGGAAGCTCGAACCTGGCGACAGCGTCGGTTTTCCGGCAGGAACCGGGGTGTGCCACACCTTTATCAATAACACCAGTGAAGAGGTGCGCTTGCTGGTCGTGGGTGAGGCAAACAAAAAATATAATCGCATTTATTACCCGCTTAACCCGGTCTATGCCGCCACGCGCGAGGATCGCTGGGTTGACCATCCGCCGCAGTTTTTTGGCCCACATGACGGCAAGCCGGGGCGCAAATAACGCTCTGTGAGAATATGCTGTGCGAGCCACGATGATGGGGCGCACTATCGCATCGGTCTATGCTATAGTAGCGCCCTTTTTTAACCGGATGCTTGAATATTCGCCATGCTGCCTGAATCTCAGTCTATCGCTTTTCCCGCTCATCGTTTTTCTATCGCGCCGATGCTCGACTGGACGGACAGACATTGCCGCTACTTTTTGCGCTTACTGTCCCGCCAGACGCTGCTGTATACGGAGATGGTGACTACCGGAGCGATCATTCATGGTAAAGGCGATTATCTGGCGTATAGCGAAGAAGAACATCCGGTCGCGTTGCAACTGGGCGGGAGCGATCCGGCTGCGCTGGCGCAGTGTGCGAAGCTCGCTGAACAGCGGGGCTATGACGAAATTAACCTCAACGTGGGTTGTCCTTCCGACCGCGTACAGAATGGCATGTTTGGCGCCTGTCTGATGGGGAATGCGCAACTGGTCGCCGATTGCGTCAAGGCGATGCGCGATGTGGTGTCGATTCCGGTGACGGTGAAGACCCGAATCGGCATTGATGATCAAGACAGCTACGAATTCCTGTGCGATTTCATCAACACGGTATCTGGCAACGGCGAATGCGAGATGTTCATCATTCACGCCCGCAAGGCCTGGCTGTCCGGATTAAGCCCGAAAGAAAACCGCGAGATCCCTCCGCTGGATTATGACCGTGTTTATCAGTTAAAGCGTGATTTCCCACATCTGACGATGTCGATCAACGGCGGTATTAAATCTGTCTCTTATACACATCT
>NZ_JAHLQZ010000221.1:0-5845 GCF_018919505.1 Citrobacter sp. S55_ASV_140 | reverse complement strand
GCTTAATAAGGAGTTCCGATTATGACCGTACGTATTCTGGCTGTGTGTGGCAATGGGCAGGGCAGTTCCATGATCATGAAGATGAAAGTGGACCAGTTTTTAACCCAGTCAAATATTGACCATACAGTGAACAGCTGCGCAGTGGGTGAGTACAAAAGTGAACTGAACGGCGCGGATATCATCATCGCCTCTACCCATATTGCCGGTGAAATTACCGTAACTGGCAATAAATATGTTGTTGGCGTACGCAACATGCTGTCGCCCGCCGATTTTGGACCAAAACTGCTGGAAGTGATCAAAGCGCATTTCCCACAGGACGTGAAGTAAGGATACGGCATATGAAATTACGTGATTCGCTGGCAGACAATAACGCCATCCTGCTACAGGCCGAGGCCAACACCTGGCAGGAAGCGGTAAAGTTGGGCGTGGATCTGCTGGTTAAGGCCGACGTGGTTGAACCGCGCTACTACCAGGCCATTCTTGATGGGGTTGAACAGTTTGGTCCGTACTTTGTGATTGCGCCAGGACTGGCGATGCCGCACGGGCGCCCGGAAGAAGGCGTTAAGAAGACCGGCTTTGCGCTGGTGACGCTGAAAACACCGTTGGTGTTTAACCACGAAGATAACGACCCGGTGGATATTCTGATCACGATGGCGGCGGTCGACGCCAACACGCATCAGGAAGTGGGCATTATGCAGATCGTGAATCTGTTTGATGATGAAGCCAATTTCGACCGTCTACGTGCCTGCCGCACCGCGCAGGAAGTGCTGGATTTAATTGATAACGCCACTGCGGCGGCTGTTTAAAAGGATACCGAAATGTCATTACCTATGTTGCAGGTTGCGCTGGATAACCAATCAATGTCTTCTGCGTATGAAACGACGCGTCTGATCGCCGAAGAGGTCGATATCATTGAGGTGGGCACCATTCTTTGTGTTGCTGAGGGCGTACGTGCCGTACGTGACCTGAAGGCGCTCTACCCACATAAAATTGTGCTGGCGGACGCCAAAATCGCCGATGCGGGTAAAATTCTCTCTCGCATGTGTTTCGAGGCCAACGCTGATTGGGTCACTGTTATCTGCTGTGCGGATATCAATACCACCAAAGGTGCGCTCGAGGTGGCGAAAGAATTTAACGGCGACGTACAGATTGAACTGACCGGTTACTGGACCTGGGAACAGGCTCAGGAGTGGCGTGACGCGGGTATCGGGCAGGTTGTCTATCATCGCAGTCGTGATGCGCAGGCCGCAGGTGTGGCGTGGGGAGAGGCGGATATCAGTGCCATCAAACGCCTGTCTGATATGGGCTTTAAAGTCACCGTCACCGGCGGTCTGGCGCTGGAGGATCTGCCGCTGTTCCAGGGGATTCCTATTCACGTCTTTATCGCTGGCCGCAGCATTCGTGATGCCGCGTCTCCGGTTGAGGCGGCGCGTCAGTTTAAACGTTCCATCGCCCAGTTGTGGGGCTAAGGAGCGACTATGTTGTCGAAACAGGTCCCGCTCGGTATTTATGAAAAAGCGCTCCCCGGAGGGGAGTGCTGGCTGGAGCGCTTGCGGCTGGCGGAAGAGTTAGGTTTTGACTTTGTCGAAATGTCGGTTGATGAAACCGATGCCCGCCTCGCGCGCCTTGACTGGAGCCGCGAGCAGCGTCTGGCGCTGGTGGCCGCCATCGCCGAAACGGGAGTACGTGTACCTTCTATGTGCCTGAGCGCTCACCGCCGTTTCCCGCTGGGGAGCGAAGATGATGCGGTGCGCGATCAGGGACTGGCGATCATGCGGAAAGCCATTCAGTTTGCGCAGGATATTGGTATTCGCGTGATTCAACTGGCGGGTTACGACGTCTATTACCAGCAGGCTAATAACGAAACGCGTCGTCGATTTCGCGAGGGGCTAAAAGAGAGCGTTGAGATGGCAAGTCGCGCGCAGGTGACGCTGGCGATGGAGATCATGGATTATCCGCTGATGAATTCGATCAGTAAGGCGCTGGGTTATGCCCACTATCTCAATAATCCGTGGTTCCAGCTGTATCCCGATATCGGCAATTTGTCGGCGTGGGATAACGACGTGCAGATGGAGTTGCAGGCAGGAATAGGCCATATCGTGGCCGTTCACGTGAAGGACACCAGACCCGGCGTGTTCAAAAATGTGCCGTTTGGTGAAGGTGTTGTCGATTTCGAACGTTGTTTTGCAACGCTCAAGCAGAGTGGGTATTGCGGGCCATACCTGATTGAGATGTGGAGTGAAACAACGGACGATCCGGCGCGTGAAGTGGCGAAGGCGCGCGATTGGGTGAAAGCGCGGATGGCCAGCGCAGGTCTGGTGGAGACGGTGTAATGCAAAAACTTAAACAGCAGGTTTTTGAGGCCAACATGGATCTGCCGCGTTATGGGCTGGTGACGTTTACCTGGGGTAACGTCAGCGCCATCGACCGCGAACGGGGGCTGGTGGTGATTAAGCCCAGCGGCGTCGACTACCAAACAATGACAGTGGATGACATGGTGGTTGTGGATCTGTATGGCAACGTGGTGGAAGGACGCTATCGTCCTTCTTCCGATACCGCCACCCATCTGGCGCTGTATCGCCGCTATTTATCTCTTGGCGGCGTGGTGCACACCCACTCAACCCACGCGACGGCATGGGCGCAGGCGGGTCTGGCAATACCTGCACTCGGCACGACGCATGCGGATTACTTCTTTGGTGATATCCCCTGCACGCGGGCATTAACTGAAGCAGAGGTTCAGGAGGAGTATGAGCTGAATACCGGCAAGGTGATTATCGAAACGCTGGGGAACGTGGAGCCTCTGCATACGCCCGGCGTAGTCGTGTATCAGCATGGTCCGTTTGCCTGGGGTAAAGATGCGCACGACGCGGTACACAACGCTGTGGTGATGGAAGAGGTCGCAAAAATGGCATGGATTGCGCGTGACATTAATCCGGCCCTCAGCCCCATCGACAGTTATCTGATGAATAAACACTTCATGCGTAAGCACGGCCCAAACGCCTACTACGGGCAGAAGTAACGTCTTTGCCCCGGACAACGTGCATCTACGGATGTGCGTCACCGATCTGTTCGGGGCAATCTTCAGCGTTGCTGGTAAGCCGCTGGCGTAAATCGCATTCCTGCTAAAACTATCGCACAAATGACAGCACCAGCGTAAAACGTCGAGGCTGCGCCCATCGTTTCCCACAGAATGCCCGCGCCGGTACTGGCTAACAGCAGGGCGATGCCACTGATCAGATTAAACATACCGAAGGCCGTACCGCGTAGTTCTGCTGGCGCGGTATGCGCAATCATGGCAGCCAGCAACCCTTGCGTCATGCCCATATGAATCCCCCACAGTCCCACGCCTATCAGTAACGTGCTCCAGTGGTGACTCAGCGCCAGAGTGATATCCGCCGCGATCAGGACCAGCAGGCCCGCCTGTAACATGCGGGAGTGGTTCATACTGTCAGACATTTTTCCAAAAGGATAAGCCGACAGACTGTAGACCAGATTCATGGCGACCATCACCAGCGGAATGGCAAACAGCGGGATATCCATTTGATATGCGCGCAACACGAGAAACGCTTCGCTAAAGCGGGCGAGCGTGAAGAGCGCGCCCAGTCCCACGACCCACCAGTAGGCTGCACTCAACTTTTTCAGGTTTTCCCGTCGTAACGGATTGGTGCGTTTATCAGTGACGGGGGTTTTCGGTTCACTCAGGCCAAACCATAGCAGGGCGATAGAGAGCACCCCAGGGAAGACGGCAACCCAGAAGATAGTGTGAAAATCGTTGTTCCATAGCAGCATTAGCCCGACGGCGAGCAGGGGGCCCAGAAATGCGCCAATGGTATCCAAAGACTGGCGCAGACCATAAGCGGCGCCGCGGATTTCGGACGGGGTGACATCCGCGACTAACGCATCCCTGGGAGCGCCGCGAATACCTTTACCCACACGATCAATCATGCGAGCGCTGAGTACCATGCCTGATGAGCCCGCCATCGCGAACAGGGGCTTACTCAGCGCCCCCAAACCATAACCGAGCATCGCCAGCCCTTTGCGCTTTCCCAGATAATCACTGAGAACGCCGGAAAAAACCTTAATGATCAGCGCGGTGGCTTCAGCTAATCCTTCAATCAGGCCAATGATAATGACGCTGGCTCCCAGCGTGGTTGCCATAAACAACGGCAGCAGGCTATGGATCATTTCGGAGGAGACATCCATAAGCAGACTCACGCCGCCCAGCACCCAAACGCCTTTTGGTATGCGATTCAGCGTCGCATAGCGTGCAAACATGGTTTCGCCCCAGAGTATCAGTTCGGTAATGCTTTATTTAATCAGTAAATGATGACCAGGATAAGATACAAAGAAAAATAATTCTCATTTACCTGATGTGCAAAAAAAAGCCCCCGGTGAGGGGGGCAAGTCAAACGGTGGCAATGTTCTCGTTGGTTGTTTCTGGTGCTAGCGATAAATATCCGCACTGGCGTGCATATTTCCGTTACTGCCGGGTTCCCTGGTGAGGATCACGTGGTAGTAGTTTGCGCCTTGCGCATCGGTCTCTTCATTCAGGGCCTGAGTGGCTTCACTTTCAGTGGCGAAGTTATGATTTATGTAAATGACGCCTAAGCTCTGCACATCATCCATATTCCTGGCCTGATGATTGTCAATTTGGATGGCTGCCGTTGCATTTGCACTGAGCAAAAGCACAGCCAGAAGGGTTAAAACACGGGCTCGCATATGTACCTCCTCGACTGCGGTCTCTGGTTGCTTCTCTCCTGTGAGTGATGAGCTTCAGATGTAATTTTAACCGCTACCGGCGCAGGCGTTAGCGACCATTTCTGATGCAGTTGTTCAAAAAATTACCGCATACCCGCCTTTTCTTTTATTTACAGGTAACTGATAGATACCGCTGCGTTAAAAAATACCTGTCTTTCGCGCACAAGCTCATACCAAATAGTCAATTTAAACGGATGGATACCCTGTTTATAGTGAGCCGTATAATTAATATAACTTTATGATAATAAGGCAAAAACTTATGGATACTTCATTCATGGATTTCAGCTACTTCGTGATTATGTTTATGGTCGCGCTGGTGGCTGGCTTTATTAACGTGGTGTCGGGCGGAGGTGGGTTTCTCTCTATTGGCGCACTGTTAATTTCTGGTTTACCTCCGGCGAACGCGCTGGCAACCAACAAAATTCAGGCGCTGGGCAGTTCGCTAACCTCCGGGATTTACTTTTTACGCCGGGGACATATCAACGTGCAGGAGCACAAGTATGTATTCCTGTCTGCTTTTATCGGCTCAGCGTTAGGCACGACGCTCATTCAGTTCATTGAACCGGAGGTGTTGAAAAAACTGCTTCCGGTACTGATTATCGCCGTCGCCATCTACTTTATTTCCGCTCCCAACCTCAGCGAACCGAAAAGAAAGCCGCAGGTATCCCTGTTTTTCTTTTCTCTGATCTGCGGCGGCTGTATTGGCTTTTATGATGGATTTCTTGGCGCTGGTGCGGGTTCCTTTTATACGCTCTGCTATATCCTGTTGTGGGGATACAGCATCGATAAGGCACAAATTCACTCGAATTTTATTAACCTTGCATCGAACATCGCCTCGATTTTGTTCTTCATTTTCGGCGGCAAAATGATCTGGTCGCTGGGGCTGGTGATGTTTGCCGGACAATCGCTCGGCGCGCGCCTGGGCGCAACGGTGGTACTGACGCGCGGAAAGAAAGTTATCCGGCCGATGATTGTCATTGTCTCCATTTGCATTAGCGTCAAAATGCTGCTGGATATGTATTAATGGCGACATGGTAAATAATCGTACAAGCACCTTGAGTTTACCGGCTGACCCCAGTATTATGAC
>NZ_JAHLQZ010000220.1:0-5977 GCF_018919505.1 Citrobacter sp. S55_ASV_140 | reverse complement strand
GCCGTACATGTTATCTTTCCTGGCATGAAGCTGCAGGCCGGGATAAAGGACATCAATGGATGGAAGAGCTGTTAGTCTCCATCTGTAAGCAATAGCATTCAGCAGAACAAGCCGGATAATACATCTGGTTTGTTCTGCTTTTTTATTTGTATGTAAAATTTTATGCTGAAATCCACTTTCCAGGATTAGCTAACAGTGTAAAAAAATAGAGTAATAGCTGTAAGTCCCCCTTTTTAAGCGATTATTTATCATATCATTTCCTTATCCTGGTTTAATTCTCCATTAAATCGTCGCTTTCCTCCGTTTTATTCTTATTTGCTCTGAGGCTACTCCAGCGGAGTCAATTGCCATGCGTCATCGTCAGCGGTTAATGTGTTGTTAAACCGTTATTCATTATAAGAGTGAGGCAAGCCATGGAGATGTTGTCTGGAGCCGAGATGGTCGTCCGATCGCTCATCGATCAGGGTGTAAAGCAGGTATTCGGTTATCCCGGGGGGGCCGTCCTCGATATTTATGATGCGTTGCATACGGTCGGTGGTATTGATCATGTGCTGGTTCGTCATGAGCAGGCCGCGGTACACATGGCTGATGGCCTTGCGCGCGCCACGGGGGAGGTGGGTGTCGTATTAGTCACTTCAGGACCCGGCGCTACCAACGCGATTACCGGGATTGCAACGGCTTACATGGATTCCATTCCGCTGGTGATCCTCTCCGGGCAGGTCGCAACGTCGCTGATTGGCTACGATGCCTTCCAGGAGTGCGACATGGTGGGCATATCCCGCCCGGTGGTGAAGCACAGTTTCCTGGTCAAACAAACAGAAGACATCCCACAGGTGCTAAAAAAGGCCTTCTGGTTGGCGGCAAGCGGTCGTCCGGGGCCTGTCGTGGTCGATTTGCCGAAGGATATTCTGAATCCCGCCAGGAAACTGCCTTACAGCTGGCCGGAGTCGGTGAGTATGCGTTCGTATAATCCGACGACTACCGGACATAAAGGGCAGATAAAACGCGCTCTGCAGACGTTAGTCGCGGCTAAAAAACCGGTTGTGTACGTGGGTGGTGGCGCCGTTAATGCCGCCTGCCATGAGCAGTTGGGCCAGATCGCTGAAGCTCTTAATCTGCCCGTTGTTTCCTCGCTGATGGGGTTAGGCGCGTTTCCGGCAACACATCGCCAGGCGTTGGGAATGCTGGGCATGCATGGAACTTATGAAGCAAACATGACCATGCATCATTCCGATGTGATCTTTGCCGTCGGCGTGCGCTTTGACGATCGAACAACCAATAATCTGGCAAAATATTGTCCAAATGCGACCGTGCTGCATATCGACATCGATCCGACCTCTATTTCGAAAACCGTCACTGCGGATATTCCGATTGTCGGCGATGCTCGTCTGGTACTTGATCAGATGCTCGAACTGCTGGAGCAGGAGAAATCTCAGCAGCCGCTGGATGATAACCGTGACTGGTGGCAACAGATTGAACACTGGCGCGCCCGTCAGTGCCTGAAATATGACACGCAAAGTGAAAGCATTAAGCCACAGGCGGTGATTGAAACCATCTGGCGTCTGACGAAAGGGGATGCGTATGTGACCTCTGACGTTGGTCAGCATCAGATGTTTGCCGCACTCTACTACCCGTTCGATAAACCACGCCGTTGGATTAACTCCGGCGGTCTCGGCACCATGGGATTTGGTTTACCTGCGGCGCTAGGCGTAAAAATGGCATTGCCTGAGGAAACGGTGGTGTGCGTGACCGGGGATGGCAGCATTCAGATGAACATCCAGGAACTGTCGACGGCGCTGCAGTACGAGCTGCCGGTACTGGTGCTCAACCTGAACAACCGCTATCTCGGCATGGTCAAACAGTGGCAGGACATGATCTACTCCGGACGTCATTCACAATCTTATATGCAGTCGCTGCCCGATTTTGTGCGCCTTGCCGAGGCTTATGGGCATATTGGTATCCAGATTAACCATCCTGAAGAACTGGAAAGCAAACTGAGTGAAGCGCTGGAGCATGTGCGCAACCGTCGTCTGGTGTTTGTCGATGTCACCGTTGATGGCAGCGAGCATGTCTACCCGATGCAGATTCGTGGGGGCGGTATGGATGAAATGTGGTTAAGCAAAACGGAGAGGACCTGATTATGCGCCGGATATTATCGGTATTGCTGGAAAATGAGTCGGGTGCCTTGTCGCGTGTGATAGGCCTTTTCGCCCAGCGTGGATACAATATTGAAAGCCTGACCGTCGCGCCCACTGACGATCCAACCTTATCGCGAATGACGATTCAAACGGTAGGGGATGAGAAAGTCCTGGAGCAGATCGAAAAGCAGCTACACAAACTGGTGGATGTTCTGCGCGTGAGCGAACTGGGGCAGGGCGCCCATGTTGAACGCGAGATCATGTTGGTGAAAATCCAGGCCAGCGGCTATGGTCGGGAGGAGGTGAAACGCAACACGGAGATTTTCCGCGGGCAAATCATCGACGTCACGCCGTCCATCTACACCGTACAGTTGGTGGGCACCAGTGATAAGCTGGATGCGTTCCTGGCAACATTACGTGAAGTCGCCAAAATTGTAGAGGTAGCCCGTTCTGGCGTGGTGGGGCTTTCTCGCGGCGATAAAATCATGCGCTAATAGTCGACTGTAGGCCTGATAAGCACAGCGCCATCAGGCATCATCGCGGAGGCCATGCCGGATGACGGCGTAAATGCCTTATCCGGCCTGGAGGGTTTTCGCTGATGCTATCTGTTGCGCTTTTTTTTGCGAAATCAGCAGTAACCAGAGACAAAAGCGGTTGCCGCAGTCATTATTCTGCGCTTAGATGTTAAGAAACTTAACCCATGCCATCACAAAGGTTATGGTTTGTACATTTTACGCAAGGGGCAATTGTGAAACTGGATGAAATCGCTCGGTTGGCCGGCGTTTCGCGAACGACTGCAAGCTACGTTATTAATGGCAAAGCAAAGCAATATCGCGTAAGCGACAAAACGGTTGAAAAAGTCATGGCGGTGGTGCGTGAGCATAATTACCACCCGAATGCCGTGGCGGCCGGGTTGCGTGCTGGACGCACACGCTCTATCGGGCTGGTGATCCCGGATCTTGAGAACACAAGCTATACCCGGATTGCAAACTATCTGGAGCGCCAGGCGCGTCAGCGCGGGTATCAACTGTTGATTGCCTGCTCTGAAGATCAGCCTGATAACGAAATGCGCTGTATTGAGCATCTTTTACAACGCCAGGTTGATGCCATCATTGTATCGACTTCCTTGCCGCCAGAACATCCGTTCTATCAGCGCTGGGCAAACAGTTCATTCCCGATTGTGGCGCTGGACCGTGCGCTGGATCGCGAACATTTCACCAGCGTCGTGGGTGCGGACCAGGATGATGCGGAAATGCTGGCGCAGGAGTTACGTAAATTCCCTGCAGAAACCGTACTTTATCTGGGCGCGCTGCCTGAATTATCCGTCAGCTTCCTGCGTGAGCAGGGCTTCCGCACCGCGTGGAAAGACGATCCGCGTGACGTTCATTTCCTTTACGCCAACAGCTATGAGCGGGAAGCGGCCGCGCAGCTCTTTGATAAATGGCTGGAAACGCATCCCATGCCTCAGGCGCTGTTTACCACGTCGTTTGCTCTGTTGCAGGGGGTGATGGATGTGACCCTGCGTCGCGATGGGCAGTTGCCGTCTGATTTGGCGATAGCGACTTTTGGCGATCACGAACTGCTCGACTTCCTGCAGTGTCCGGTGCTCGCGGTGGCGCAACGCCATCGCGATGTAGCTGAACGTGTGCTGGAGATTGTGCTGGCAAGTCTGGATGAGCCGCGTAAACCCAAACCTGGGTTAACGCGTATACGGCGTAATCTGTACCGTCGCGGTATTCTGAGCCGTAACTAAGTTGCCTCATTTGGTGACGTCAACGGGATAAGCCTCTGACGTCATCAAATATTCTATTCTCAGAAATAACCTCATTATAATTAAGAATATTCTTTAGAATTATCTGAAATTGATTCTTGAATTATGCCGAATTAAAAATGCAACTCTCCATTTTTGGGTTATTGAAGCGTAAAGATGCGTTACGGTTGTATTATTTTGTTACATGCTTGTAGGGATTTGCCGAATTAACAAACACTTTGCTGCCCTATGGCGACAACCTCACGCTTACCTCGCTCCTGCACGGCATACAGACTGATTAACTGGTACTGTTATCTCGCTGCATATTGTCCTAAAATGCCGCTCGCGTCGCAAACTGACACTTTATATTTTCTTTTGATGATATTCGGTTGTTTTAAACAATCATGAGTTGTTGGATTTTTTTCTTACAAATATTCATGACGTTAATTTGCTTCGTTTGCTGTACGGAATTTGTTCAACGCTGATATTAGCTGTAAACAATGTGTTTTTTGCTCCGCTTAGCGCCGTGACTTGCTTGACAAGGTTTTCCTCCGCTCCGTAAACTCCTTTAAGTGGGATTTTGTGGGACAAAGTGGTAATCGGGGGTGAGACTGGCATGTTCCGGGGAGCAACGTTAGTTAATCTCGACAGTAAAGGGCGCTTATCGGTGCCCACCCGTTATCGGGATCAACTGCTCGAGTGCGCTACCGGTCAAATGGTTTGCACCATTGACATCCATCACCCGTGCCTGCTGCTGTACCCCCTGTCTGAATGGGAAATTATCGAGCAGAAGTTATCGCGTCTGTCGAGCATGAATCCAGTTGAGCGTCGCGTACAGCGCCTGTTGTTGGGGCATGCCAGCGAATGTCAGATGGATAGCGCTGGCCGATTATTGATAGCGCCGATTCTGCGGCAACACGCGGGGCTAACGAAAGAAGTGATGCTGGTTGGGCAGTTCAATAAGTTTGAGCTGTGGGATGAAACGACCTGGTATCAACAGGTCAAGGAAGATATCGACGCTGAGCAGTCTGTTACCGGCGCGCTGTCGGAACGATTGCAGGATTTGTCTCTATAAAATGATGGAAAATTATAAACATACAACGGTGTTGCTGGATGAGGCCGTCAACGGCCTGAATATTCGTCCAGACGGCATCTACATTGACGGGACATTTGGTCGCGGTGGTCATTCACGTCTGATCCTTTCCCAGCTTGGCGAAGAGGGACGTTTACTGGCTATCGATCGCGATCCGCAGGCTATTGCCGTTGCACAGACGATTACCGATCCCCGTTTCTCCATCGTTCATGGACCATTCTCTGCGCTGGCTGACTATGTCGCCGAGCGCGGACTTACCGGTAAGATCGATGGGATTCTTCTCGATCTTGGCGTTTCTTCACCGCAGCTTGATGACGCGGAGCGCGGTTTCTCGTTTATGCGTGACGGTCCGTTGGATATGCGTATGGATCCAACACGCGGTCAGTCCGCAGCCGAATGGCTGCAAACCGCCGATGAAGCGGACATTGCCTGGGTGATTAAAACCTTTGGCGAGGAGCGCTTTGGTAAACGCATTGCCCGCGCCATCGTCGAGCGCAATCGCATCGAACCGATGACCCGCACCAAAGAGCTGGCGGAAGTGATTGCGGCGGCAATGCCGGTGAAAGACAAATTCAAACATCCCGCGACCCGTACCTTCCAGGCGGTGCGCATCTGGGTGAACAGTGAACTGGAGGAGATAGAGCAGGCGCTAAAAAGCTCGCTCAGCGTGCTGGCACCAGGTGGTCGCCTTTCGATTATCAGTTTCCATTCGCTTGAAGACCGTATTGTGAAACGCTTTATGCGCGAACAAAGCCGTGGTCCTCAGGTTCCGGCTGGAATACCGATGACGGAAGCGCAGATCAAAAAGCTGGGCGGCCGTGAGTTAAGAGCACTAGGCAAGATGATGCCGGGTGAAGAAGAGGTAGCTGAAAATCCTCGTGCCCGTAGTTCAGTTCTGCGTATTGCAGAGAGGACGAACGCATGATCAGCAGAGTGACAGAAGCCCTTAGCAAAGTTAAAGGATCGATAGGAAGCAACGAGCGCCATGCCTTGCCT
>NZ_JAHLQZ010000021.1:0-41874 GCF_018919505.1 Citrobacter sp. S55_ASV_140 | reverse complement strand
TTTTAGTGAATGAAATTTCGATTATTTTGATTTGTTATGCAATAAATAAAGGCTCGCCAGGGCGATTGATCCAGGTCATCGCCGACTGGGGCAAAAAATGGCAGGCTTTGGCCTCTTTTCAAGGCGCGGTCTACCAGATTATGCAGTTACAGAAATTAGTCAATATGTTTGGTGGGGATCTTTCTCGCCGTTATGGACAAAAGGTTCATAAACTCACGCTGCACGGCGGCTTTAGCTGTCCAAATCGCGATGGCACCATCGGGCGCGGCGGATGTACTTTCTGTAATGTCGCCTCGTTTGCCGATGAAGCGCAGCAGCACCATTCCATAGCCGAGCAGCTTGAACATCAGGCGCACCTGGTCAATCGCGCAAAACGCTATCTGGCCTATTTCCAGGCCTACACCAGCACCTTTGCTGAAGTACAGGTGCTGCGTTCGATGTATCAACAGGCGGTCAGCCAGGCCAGTATCGTTGGGTTATGCGTTGGGACACGCCCCGACTGTGTGCCGGATGCGGTGCTTGATCTGCTTTGCGAGTATAAAGACCTGGGCTATGAAGTGTGGCTGGAGCTCGGTCTGCAAACCGCGCATGACAAAACCTTGCACCGAATTAACCGCGGCCATGATTTCGCCTGCTACCAAAACACCACGCGGCTGGCGCGCGAGCGCGGGCTGAAAGTGTGCTCGCATCTGATCGTTGGTCTGCCGGGAGAAGGGCAGGCAGAATGTCTGCAAACCATGGAACGCGTGGTGGAGACGGGCGTTGACGGTATTAAGCTGCATCCGCTGCATATTGTGAAAGGCAGTACGATGGCAAAAGCCTGGGAAGCCGGGCGGCTGAACGGGATTGAACTGGACGACTACACGATTACCGCAGGTGAGATGATCCGCCATACGCCGCCGGAGGTGATTTATCATCGTATTTCCGCCAGCGCGCGTCGCCCAACGCTGTTGGCGCCGCTATGGTGTGAAAATCGCTGGACGGGGATGGTCGAACTGGATAAGTACCTTAACGAGCACGGCGTGCAAGGCTCGGCGCTGGGTACGCCGTGGGTGCAACTGGGGAGCTAGTATGTAGGCCTGATAAGGCAAAGCCGCCATCAGGCAATCTGCGCCTGCTTGCCTGATGGCGCTTCGCTTATCAGGCCTACGATGAACTTATCCGGCCTACCGCCTACCCGGTCATTTCACCGATAACCGCCGCATTTCTTGCACAATCTTCAACGTCACGCTGAGAATTGAGTATTATTGTGCCAAGTTGTCGTGAAGGAACCCTCTATGAAGCAAATTCGTATGCTGGCGCAATATTATGTCGACCTGATGATGAAGTTAGGTCTGGTGCGCTTTTCGCTGCTATTAGCGCTGGCTTTGGTCGTGTTGGCAATTGTGGTGCAAATGGCTGTCACCATGGTGCTGCATGGCCAGGTAGAAAGCATTGATGTCATCCGCTCTATCTTTTTTGGTCTGTTAATTACCCCCTGGGCCGTCTATTTTTTGTCAGTGGTGGTGGAGCAACTGGAGGAATCCCGGCAGCGTCTGTCACGGCTGGTGCAAAAGCTGGAAGAGATGCGCGAGCGCGATCTCAAGCTCAATGTGCAGTTGAAAGATAATATCGCCCAGCTCAATCAGGAAATTGTTGAGCGCGAAAAAGCTGAAGCGGAGCGTCAGGAAACGTTTGAGCAACTGAAGGTCGAAATCAAAGAGCGCGAAGAAGCGCAGATTCAGCTTGAGCAACAGTCTTCATTTTTACGCTCTTTCCTTGATGCCTCGCCGGACCTGGTCTTTTATCGTAATGAAGATAAAGAATTTTCCGGCTGTAACCGCGCCATGGAGCTGCTTACCGGCAAGAGCGAAAAGCAACTGGTGAATTTGAAACCGGCTGACGTTTACTCCCCAGAGGCGGCTGAAAAAGTTATTGAGACCGACGAGAAGGTGTTTCGTCATAACGTCTCGCTCACCTATGAACAGTGGCTGGACTATCCGGATGGACGCAAAGCCTGCTTTGAAATTCGTAAAGTGCCTTACTACGACCGCGTTGGTAAACGTCATGGCCTGATGGGCTTTGGTCGCGATATTACCGAACGTAAGCGTTATCAGGACGCGCTTGAACGCGCCAGCCGCGATAAGACCACGTTTATTTCTACCATCAGTCACGAGCTGCGTACGCCGCTGAACGGCATCGTTGGCTTAAGCCGGATCCTGCTGGATACGGATCTGACCGCCGAGCAGGAAAAATACCTGAAAACTATCCATGTCTCTGCCGTGACGTTGGGCAATATTTTCAACGATATTATCGATATGGATAAGATGGAGCGGCGTAAAGTCCAGCTCGATAACCAGCCGATCGATTTCACCAGCTTTATGGCGGATCTGGAAAACCTCTCTGGCCTGCAGGCACAGCAAAAAGGGCTGCGTTTTGTGCTTGAGCCAACGCTACCGTTGCCGCATAAAGTGATTACCGACGGCACGCGTTTGCGCCAGATTCTGTGGAATCTGATCAGCAACGCCGTGAAGTTTACCCAGCAGGGGCAGGTGACCGTGCGGGCGCGCTATGACCAGGGGAATATGCTGCATTTCGAGGTAGAAGATTCCGGGATCGGCATTCCGCAGGATGAACAGGATAAAATCTTCGCCATGTATTATCAGGTGAAGGACAGTAACGGCGGCAAACCGGCAACAGGAACCGGGATTGGTCTGGCCGTATCAAAGCGTCTGGCGAAAAATATGGGCGGCGATATTACGGTCTCCAGCCAGGCTGGTAAAGGCTCTGTCTTTACGCTGACTGTGCATGCGCCTGCGGTAGCGGAAGAGATTGAAGACGCTTTTGAAGACGATGACATGCCGCTGCCCGCCCTGAATGTCCTGCTGGTGGAAGACATTGAACTGAACGTCATTGTCGCGCGCTCAGTGCTGGAAAAACTGGGTAATAGCGTGGATGTCGCCATGACCGGGAAAGCCGCGCTGGAAATGTTCACGCCGGGTGAATATGACCTGGTATTGCTGGATATTCAGCTACCGGATATGACCGGGCTGGATATCTCCCGCGAGCTTACGCAAAAATACGCGCGTGAAGATCTGCCGCCGCTGGTGGCCCTTACCGCCAACGTTCTGAAAGATAAAAAAGAGTATCTGGATGCGGGAATGGACGACGTGCTGAGTAAGCCGCTGTCAGTCCCGGCTTTAACCGCCATGATCAAAAAATACTGGGATACCCGAAACAAAGAGGAGAGCACTGTGACATCTGAAGAGAGCAGTAAATCGCAAGCGCTGTTAGATATTCCTATGTTGGAACAATACCTCGAGCTGGTGGGACCGAAGTTAATTACCGACGGGCTGGCGGTGTTTGAGAAGATGATGCCGGGATATTTGAGCGTGCTGGAATCCAATCTTACTGCACGTGATAAAAAAGGCGTGGTTGAGGAAGGTCATAAAATTAAAGGTGCGGCAGGTTCGGTGGGGCTGCGCCATCTGCAACAGTTAGGTCAGCAAATCCAGTCGCCAGATCTTCCAGCCTGGGAAGATAACGTTGCTGAATGGATTGAAGAGATGAAGCAGGAGTGGCAGCACGACGTGGCGGTACTAAAAGCTTGGGTGGCGAGTGCGGAAAAAAAATGACCCCGGCTTGACCGGGGTGCGCGAATACTGCGCCAACACCAGGGAAATCGTGGCTGCGCCGTAACTTATTGTCATTGTTTACAAAGGCACAGCCCTATTTTTCAGGCCGCACGCAGTTAAGATAGCAAATCTTAAATAATTTGTTACATGAATCAGTTAAATGTGTGAAGCGTAGCATTTAAATCATAATAACTAATATGTTTCAGCCAGTTGAGAAAGGAGTATCACGATGAAAAAAGTGGGAGTCGTGCTCAGCGGATGCGGTGTGTATGACGGTGCAGAGATCCATGAAACCGTACTCACGCTGCTGGCCATTGCCCGCAACGGCGCGCAGGCCGTCTGCTTCGCACCGGATAAACAACAAGCTGATGTGATTAATCATCTGACCGGCGAGCCGATGCCGGAAACACGCAATGTCCTGATTGAAGCCGCTCGTCTCACACGCGGCGAGATTCGCCCGCTTGCTCAGGCGGTTTCAACGGAACTGGATGCGTTGATCGTGCCGGGTGGGTTTGGCGCCGCCAAAAATCTGAGTAATTTTGCCAGCCAGGGCAGCGAATGTCGGGTTGACAGTGATTTAGCCGCGCTGGCAGTTGCCATGCATCAGATGGGGAAACCGTTGGGATTTATGTGTATTGCGCCCGCCATGTTACCCAAAATTTTTGATTTTCCGCTGCGTCTGACCATTGGCACGGATATCGATACGGCAGAGGTACTGGAGGAGATGGGCGCTGAACATGTGCCTTGTCCGGTTGATGACATTGTCGTTGATGAAGACAACAAAATCGTTACCACGCCCGCCTATATGCTGGCGCAGGATATCGCTCAGGCCGCGAGTGGCATCGATAAACTGGTCTCGCGTGTGCTGGTGTTGGTTGAATGAGAACAGGCGTTACCGCTTTTCTGCGGCGTATCTTTCTACGGGCGGTTATCGTCCTCGCCGTATTCTGGGGCGGGGGTATCGCCCTTTTCAGCGTGATGCCGGTGCCGTTCTCGGCGGTGATGGTCGAGCGGCAACTGGGCGCATGGTTATCCGGTGATTTCGGGTATGTGGCGCATTCGGACTGGGTGAGTATGGATGAGATCTCACCGTGGATGGGACTGGCGGTGATTGCCGCCGAGGACCAGAAGTTCCCTGACCATTGGGGATTTGATGTCTCTGCCATCGAGAAAGCGCTGGCGCATAATGAACGTAATGAAAACCGTATTCGCGGGGCGTCAACGTTATCGCAACAGACGGCAAAAAACCTCTTTCTGTGGGATGGACGTAGCTGGGTGCGTAAGGGCCTTGAAGCCGGGCTCACGCTGGGGATGGAAACGGTCTGGAGCAAGAAACGTATTCTGACCGTCTATCTGAACGTTGCGGAGTTTGGCGACGGCATTTTTGGCGTGGAGGCGGCGGCGCAGCGGTATTTTCATAAGCCTGCCAGTCGCTTGAGTATGTCTGAAGCGGCCTTGCTGGCGGCGGTCCTACCTAATCCTTTACGTTTTAAAGCGAATGCGCCTTCGGGTTATGTGCGTAGCCGTCAGGCGTGGATTATGCGCCAAATGCGCCAGTTAGGCGGTGAGTCGTTTATGCGGGAAAATAAGCTGTATTAGCGGAGTTATTTCCGGATGCGGCGTAAACGCCTTATCCGGCCTACTGGCTACGTTCTGTGTACTCGATTAATCTTCGTCAAACCCTGAATTAAACAGGGCAACCACCGCGGCCAGAGCTTCAACTTCCTGCGGGCCTGTGGCTTCAACTTCTATCTGCCGCCCCTTCGCAGAATCCAGCATCAGCAGCGCGATAACGCTGTTTGCCTCGGCTTCCGTTCCTTCATCATTACGCAGCAAAACTTCTGCTTCGAAACCCTGCATCAATTCAAAAAGTTTCATTGCTGGCCGGGCATGCATGCCCAGCTTATTAGTGATTTCAACGGTTTGCTTCACGGTCATGATTTACGTTTTTCCAGCGTACGATGGCGTGACTGCACGTTTTTACCGCGTGAGCGGAAGTAGTCTGCCAGCTGCTCTGCAATATACACCGAACGGTGTTTCCCGCCGGTACAGCCGATGGCTACAGTGAGGTAGCTGCGGTTGTTGGTCTCCAGCATGGGTAACCATAGCTCAAGATAGCTGCGGGTCTGGTAGATAAAATTGTGTACTTCTGTGTGCCTGTCGAGGAAGGCGGCGACAGGGCGGTCAAGACCGGTCATCGGGCGCAGCTTCGGATCCCAGTGTGGGTTGGGCAGGAAGCGAACGTCAAAGACGTAGTCCGCGTCAATCGGGATACCGTGTTTGAAACCAAAGGATTCGAATACCATCGTCAATTCACGTTCACGTTTGCCCAGCAGTCGGGTACGCAGCATTTCCGCCAGTTCGTGTACGGACATTTCGGAGGTATCAACAATCAGGTCTGCGCGGGAACGCAGCGGCTCCAACAAATCGCTTTCTTTATCGATAGCGCTTTCCAGCGACAAGTTTTTGCTGGAGAGGGGGTGTAAACGACGCGTGTCGCTGTAGCGGCGAATCAGCGTGTTACGGTCAGCATCAAGGAACAGCAACTGCGGTGAGAAGCCTTCAGGCAGATTGTTCATTGCCTGCTCGAAAATCTCCGGGGATTCCGGCATGTTACGCACATCAATGCTGACGGCCGCAGAAATCTGGCGATCGGCCAGTGTACGAGCCAGATCGGGCAACAGCACTACGGGAAGGTTATCCACGCAGTAAAAACCCATATCTTCCAGCGCACGCAGGGCAACGGATTTGCCTGACCCTGAACGACCGCTGACGATCATCAGTACCATGTACTGTTTCTCCTCACAACGACAAAAAAGGATGCCATTGGGTTGTTATGCTTCATCCTGTCCACCTTCGGTGTCCGTGATGATTTGATACAACTCCTGGTCACTCTGTGCGGCGCGCAGGCGACGGCAGATGGCTTTATCTGCCAGACGTTTGGCGACCAGCGATAATGTATGCAAATGCGTCTTGGTTTGGTCTGCCGGGACCAGCAGGGCGAAAAGCAGATCGACGGGCTGATTATCAATGGCGTCGAAGGCGATGGGGGTTTCGAGTTGCACAAACACGCCAACCGCGCGCATCGTGTCTTCTTCCAGCTTGCCGTGCGGGATGGCAATACCATTACCGATGCCGGTACTGCCCATTTTTTCACGCGTCAGAATGGCTTCAAATACCACCTGAGAGGGCAAGCTGAGCTGTTTTGCCGCCAGTTCACTGATGATTTCCAGTGCGCGTTTCTTGCTTTGGCAGTGAACGGCCGCGCGCGTACATTCCTGGTTAAGAACATTGCTCAGTTGTAGAGTCGTATCGTTATTTGTCATAATTTCACCTAAGCGCTAACTGTACAAATGGCCCGTTGTGCTGCACAACAGGCCGTCCTGCACCCGCTAACTGCCCGGACAAGTTAGTGCTGTTTCAGTTTATCTTTATGTTTTGTTAACTGCCGAGCCAGTTTATCAATTAAACCGTCAATGGCGGCGTACATATCCTGACCTTCCGCGCTGGCATGAATTTCGCCACCGTTTACATGCAGTGTTGCATCCGAGATATGTGTAACCTTCTCCACTTTCAACACAATATAGACCTGATTAATCCGGTCGAAATATTGTTCAAGCTTGGCGAACTTGGTATTAACAAACTCGCGCAGAGCTTCCGTGATTTCGACGTTGTTTCCAGTGATGTTGAGCTGCATAGTGTCTTCCTTATCGGTTGGGTCACACCAGTTGTTTGCGCTGGTTAGACGGCGGAATGGATAAAGACTCTCGGTACTTCGCAACGGTGCGGCGCGCCACCATGATACCCTGATCCGACAGCATAGAGGTTAACTTGCTGTCACTCAGCGGTTTCGCGGGGTTCTCCGCAGCAATTAATTTCTTCACCAGTGCGCGGATCGCTGTGGATGAGGCTTCGCCCCCGCCTTCAGTGTTAACGTGACTGGAAAAGAAATACTTCAGTTCAAATATGCCGCGCGGACTGTGCAAATACTTTTGCGTGGTCACTCGGGAAATGGTCGATTCGTGCATCTCGACGGCCTGGGCGATATCCGCCAGCACCATCGGTTTCATAAATTCTTCGCCTTGCTCAAAGAAGGCCTGCTGCTGTTCAACGATACAGCGACTGACGCGCAGCAGCGTATCATTGCGGCTTTCCAGACTTTTAATCAGCCACTTCGCATCCTGCAAATTGCTACGAATAAACTGGCTGTCGGCATCGTTGCGCGCGCTATTGCACATCGCGGCGTAGTGCTGGTTAATCTGCAAGCGTGGAATGCTGTCGCCGTTGAGTTCGACCACCCAACGATCGTTATGCTTACGCACCAGCACATCCGGGATGACGTATTCCGGCTCGCCGGTTTGGATCGACTGTCCTGGGCGGGGATCGAGCGACTGGATGAGGTTGACGGCTTCTTTCAGCACGTCTTCTTTCAGTCGGGTTACGCGCATCAGCGAGCGAAAGTCATGGTTGGCTAACAGATCGAGGTGATCGCTGATAATCAGGCGCGCTTCTTCCAGCCATGGCGTGGACTTATCAAATTGCGAAAGTTGGATCAGTAAGCAGTCACGCAGATCTTTGGCTGCCACGCCAACGGGATCAAAGCGCTGAACGCGTTTAAGCACGGCTTCGATTTCATCCATACCGACGTCGTCATCGCCCATGCTTTCGAGAATATCGTCCAGGGACACGGTGAGATAACCGGTTTCGTCAACCGCATCAACAATCGATGTTGCAATCGCGCGATCGGTATCCGAGAACGGGGTCAGCTCCACTTGCCACATCAGGTAATCCTGCAGCGATTGCGTGGTCTCCCCCTGATAAACAGGCAGTTCGTCGTCAATGTAATCTCCGCTGGTGCCTGAAGGCGTACCGGCGGTGTAGATTTCATCCCAACTGGCGTCAAGCGGCAATTCCTCAGGCATCTCTTTTTGTTCGAGTGCATCTGCGGTATCGAGGGATTCGCTGTCCTGTTTTTCCTGGGTATCAATTTCGTCGTGAAGATCGGTTTGCTCGAGCAGTGGGTTACTTTCCAGCGCTTGCTGAAGTTCTTGCTGAAGTTCCAGCGTGGACAACTGCAACAGACGGATCGCCTGTTGTAGCTGAGGCGTCATCGCCAGTTGTTGGCTAAGCCTGAGTTGCAAACCTTGCTTCATGTTCAGAGTTGTTTTCTCCTGCGGTGACGTGAAGTCTTCTACCCTATCAGAGTCTGAAGTCTTCCCCAAGGTATACGCGCTTAACGTGCTCATCCTGCAGTATTTCTGTCGGCGTGCCGTGGGCGATCAGGTGTCCCTGGCTCACGATATAGGCGCGCTCACAAACTGCCAGCGTTTCGCGGACGTTATGGTCGGTAATCAACACCCCAAGCCCGCTGTCGCGCAGGTGTTCGATGATCCGTTTGATATCGATAACGGAAATCGGGTCAACACCGGCAAACGGTTCATCAAGCAGGATAAATTTCGGATTCGCGGCCAGCGCGCGGGCGATTTCCACACGGCGTCGTTCACCACCGGAGAGCGATTGGCCCATGCTGTCACGCAGATGTTCGATATGGAATTCTTCCATCAGCTCATTGGCGCGATCTTCCCGCTGCTCACTGGTGAGATCGTCACGAATTTGCAGTACCGCCATCAGGTTATCAAACACGCTCAGGCGACGGAAAATAGACGCTTCCTGCGGTAGGTAGCCGATGCCGCGACGCGCGCGCGCATGCAGTGGCAGCAGACTGATATCTTCGTCATCAATGATAATGTTGCCCGCATCGCGCGGCACAATGCCGACCACCATGTAAAATGTCGTTGTCTTGCCCGCACCGTTAGGACCAAGCAGACCGACGATCTCCCCGGAGTTGACGGTCAGACTGACATCTTCCACCACACGGCGGCCCTTATAGGCCTTTGCAAGGTTCTTTGCAGTTAATGTTGCCATAACGAATCAGTTACCTTTTTTCTCTGCCGGAGCCTTGTTTTTGTCCTGCAACTGCGACGGAACCAGAACGGTGGTGACGCGTTTGCCTTTATCGCTGAAGGCCTGCATTTTCTGCTCTTTTACCAGATAGGTGATCTTATCACCCGTGATGTTGCTATCGAGCTGTTCCAGGTAAGCCTTACCGGTGAGCACGACGAAGTCTTTCGCCAGTTCATAGTGCATGTGTGAGGCGCGGCCTTTCACTGGCTTACCGTTGTCCTGCATCTGGTAAAAGGTGGCGGGCTCACCGTAACCATCAATCACTTCTTTACCGTCTTCACCGCCCGGGCGGGTCACAACGACTTTATCGGCATTAATTTTGATGGTGCCCTGAGTCACAATCACGTTACCAGTAAACGTCACCACGTTGCCCTGCATATCCAGGGACTGCTGGTCCGACTCGATATGAATCGGCTGCTCGGTATCGCCGGTGACGGCAAATGCCGGAATGCTGGCGGCCAGAAGTGAACTGGCAAGCACAAGATTAAGGCTGAGTTTGTTTATTTTGGATTTCATATGAGGTTCTAACCTTTTCAATCAGCTCGGCGTTCTTGTTGCGTAAGTTGCCGCGCATCTTCAGTCCGCTGGAGTTAAATGTTGTGCCATATAACGTGACAAGATCATCAGAAGTGACGTCTTGAGTCACCAGGTTAATCTGTGCGTTATCGGTCGTAATTCTGCGTAGTTGAGAGTCAGGCACCAGGGCGTTAACTTCAACATGGCCGTACAGATACAGCATTCGATCGTTGGTCAATTTGGCTTTATCGGCTTTGATTGACCAGGTCGGTACTTTATCTTTATCAAACGTGGTTAATACCGGTTGAGTAAACCACGAAACCGCTTGCTCCGAATAATATTCAACGTGTTGGGCGATCAAGTGATAGCTCAGCGCGCCTTCCGGACTATACACGACGGTATCGGTATGTTCGCTTTTATAGGTTGGCTCGTTGTTATTGACGGCGACCTGAGTGGCCTCGTCTTTGTCTGCCAGGTTAATACCAATCATCACAAGGACAGCCAGCGACAGTAGAATGATAACCCAACGTCTGGTTTTGCTCATATCGATTGCCCTTTGGCCTCGTCCAGTTTGCCCTGCGCCAGGAGTAATAAATCGCAGACTTCACGTACAGCGCCGCGTCCCCCATCGATACGGGTGACGTAGTCGGCGCGTGGAATCAGCAATGGATGGGCATCCGCCACCGCTACGCTTAATCCCACTTTTGCCATCACTGGCCAGTCGATCAGGTCATCGCCAACATAGGCCACATTTTCCGGCGCGATCGCCAGTTTTCCAAGCAGATCGTCAAAGGCGATCAGTTTGTCTGACTGCCCCTGATACAGATGCGTGATCCCCAATGTGGCACAGCGATCTTCTACAAGTTTAGCCTTTCGTCCGGTAATAATAGCAACCTCAATACCGGAAGTGAGCGCACAGCGAATTCCGTAGCCATCGCGGACGTTAAAAGCCTTCAGCTCTTCACCGTTGTTGCCCATATAAATCAGACCATCAGACAATACGCCATCCACATCCAGGATCAGCAAACGGATGTTCTCTGCCCGGGTGATAACGTCAGCGCTGACGGGTCCATAACAGGTCGCAAGCGACGCACCTGCTTTACTCATTTTCTTTATCCTTGAGTTTCTTACACTACACCTGCACGCAGCAGATCATGCATATGTAACACACCGAGTAACTGGTCGCCATCAGCAACCATTACCGAAGTGATATGGCGGGACTGCATTAAGTTCAGGGCATCAACGGCAAGAATGCCCGGACGCACGCGAATGCCTCCAGGGGTCATCACATCGGCAATGCCTAACTGGCGTACATCTACGCCCATATCAAAGACGCGACGTAAATCGCCATCCGTGAAAATACCGTCAATCTTCATTGCATCATCGCAAATGACGGTCATGCCGAGATTTTTACGTGTGATCTCAAGTAAGGCGTCACGCAGGCTGGCGCTTTTATTAACATGCGGAATCTCATCACCCGTATGCATAATATCGTTAACACGCAGCAAAAGCTTACGGCCCAGTGCGCCACCCGGATGCGATAACGCAAAATCTTCCGCGGTGAAGCCGCGTGCTTTTAATAACGCCACGGCAAGGGCATCGCCCATCACCAGCGTTGCGGTGGTGCTGCTGGTCGGCGCCAGGCCTAACGGGCAAGCTTCCTTGGGCACTTTAACACACAGATGCACATCTGCCGCACGCGCCATGCTGCTTTCCGGACGGCCGGTCATGCAGATAAGCGGGACATGAAGACGTTTTAATACCGGGATTAACGCCGCTATCTCATTGGATTCGCCGGAGTTAGAGATGGCGATCACCACATCCTGCGGCGAGACCATGCCTAAATCGCCATGCGCGGCTTCGCCCGGGTGCACGAAAAATGAGGGGGTGCCGGTGCTGGCAAAAGTGGCCGCCATCTTCCGCCCAATATGTCCGGATTTCCCCATCCCCATCACCACGACTTTGCCCGGGCAACTGAATATTTTTTCACAAGCGAGGGTAAAGTTTTGATTAATGTACTGATCAAGCTCCGCCAGGCCTTCACGTTCAATTGCCAGGACTTCCTTGCCTGCTTGCTGAAAGTCAAAACCCGGTTGCAACTCTAAGTGCGACATAATGCGTTTCCAGTTATCCAACGAGAAGTGGCGATAACCAATACAGCATCGCCAGCCATATGATAAAACCGCCGGTCAGCAGCGCACCCGCGCCGCGACCAATCTGGCGCGGACGTCGCCAGCAGAGTAGTGCAAAAATCACGCTCACCAGCAGCATGACGCTATAGTCACGGGTGAAGGCCATCGGATTGACTTCACCCGGCGTAATCAGCGCCGGTAACCCGAGGACGATAACAATATTAAAAATGTTCGCGCCGATGATGTTGCCAACGGCAATATCGTTTTCGCCTTTACGCAGACCTGCAATGGCCGTTGCCAGCTCTGGCAAACTGGTGCCAATAGCGACTACCGTCAGCCCGATAGTGAGTTCGCTCATGGCGAAATAGTTCGCCAGTACGGTGGCGTTATCCACCACCATCCGTGTTGCCATTGGCATAATAATCAACGCAATGCCCAACCACAAAAATGCGACCGGTAATCCGCCTTCGCGTGGAAGCTCCGCTATCTGCTCCCGGGTCAGCGTGTCATTGCCTTGTCGCTCAGCCAGACGGGCGATTTTAACAATGAATAGCAGCCATAGCACGGCCAGAAGCAGGAGAAAGAAACCGTCACTACGACTCAACTGGCCGTCATACAACACGGATGCGGCTAAAATACTCACCAGCAACATTAGCGGTAATTCACGGCGCAGAACATCAGAATGCACGGTAAAAGGATGAATCAGCGCCGACAGACCTAAAATAAGCAGAATGTTGGTAATGTTAGAGCCGATAGCGGTACCCACGGCCAGATCGAGTTGCCCATTTATTGATGCCGCTACAGAGACAATGATCTCGGGTAACGACGTCCCTACGCTCACAACGGTCATCCCAATAATAATGGGGGGGATACCGAAATTTCGACATAAAATGGATGCGGCAAATACCAGACGGTCGGCACCGTAGACCACCAGAAGTAAACCAATTATTAACAGCGCCGTCGCTAAAAGCATCTAAAGTCCTTTCTTCAGGTATACTCGCCGGTCCACTTGAAGGATCTTCTGGAAGCCGTAACGAAGTCTTAATTTTGACTTTATGCGGCTAAAAAGTAAAACAAATGCCAGCTTTCGCTAACCAGGACGGGCAATAATCTGTAAATATGTTGGGTTCAGGGCTAAATTGAGCGCCAAACTCTTCGATCAACGAGGCAATAGTAAAGGATGAATCAATGGGTCAGTCTGTGGCGAATCTAGTCGATATGCGCGATGTCAGCTTTTCCCGAGGCGATCGCTGCATCTTTGATAATATTTCCCTGACGGTGCCGCGTGGTAAGGTGACGGCGATCATGGGGCCATCAGGCATCGGCAAAACGACGCTATTGCGTCTGATTGGCGGACAGATACCCCCGGATAAGGGCGAGATCCTGTTCGACGGCGAGAACGTTCCGGCCATGTCCCGTTCGCGTTTATTTACCGTGCGTAAACGCATGAGTATGTTGTTTCAGTCCGGCGCGCTGTTTACCGACATGAACGTGTTTGACAACGTCGCGTATCCGCTACGCGAGCATACGACGTTGCCTGCAGCGTTGCTGAAAAGCACGGTGATGATGAAGCTTGAAGCCGTTGGTCTGCGGGGCGCGGCAAAGTTAATGCCTTCTGAATTATCCGGTGGGATGGCACGGCGTGCCGCGTTAGCACGCGCCATCGCGCTGGAGCCTGACCTCATTATGTTTGACGAACCGTTCGTCGGCCAGGATCCCATTACCATGGGTGTGCTGGTGAAACTGATTTCGGAACTGAACAGTGCGCTGGGCGTCACCTGCGTGGTGGTGTCCCATGATGTGCCTGAGGTGCTGAGTATTGCAGATTACGCCTATATTATGGCGGACAAAAAAATAGTGGCCTACGGTAGTGCTCAGGCTCTGCAAGAAAACGCCGACCCGCGCGTACGTCAGTTCCTTGACGGTATTGCTGATGGGCCGGTTCCGTTCCGTTATCCGGCGGGCGACTACCACATCGATTTACTCAAAACAGGGAGTTAAGCCACCCATGTTGTTAAATGCGCTGGCATCACTCGGACATCGAGGGATTAAAACCCTCAGGACGTTCGGGCGAGCCGGATTAATGTTGTTCAATGCGGTTGTCGGCAAGCCGGAGTTTCGCAAACATGCGCCGCTGCTGATACGCCAGCTCTATAATGTCGGTGTCTTATCGATGCTGATCATTATTGTTTCTGGTGTGTTCATCGGTATGGTGCTGGGGTTGCAGGGATACCTGGTTCTGACGACCTACAGTGCGGAAACCAGCCTTGGCATGCTGGTGGCGCTATCATTGTTACGTGAGCTGGGACCGGTTGTTGCGGCGCTACTGTTTGCCGGGCGCGCCGGATCGGCCTTAACCGCAGAGATTGGCCTGATGCGGGCGACCGAGCAACTCTCCAGTCTGGAAATGATGGCCGTCGATCCGCTGCGTCGGGTGATCTCTCCGCGTTTTTGGGCCGGTGTCATTTCATTGCCGCTGTTGACGGTTATTTTTGTCGCGGTGGGGATCTGGGGCGGTTCGCTGGTTGGCGTTAGCTGGAAAGGTATTGATGCAGGCTTTTTCTGGTCGGCGATGCAAAATGCCGTCGACTGGCGTCTGGATCTGGTCAACTGTCTGATTAAGAGCGTGGTGTTCGCCATAACGGTCACCTGGATTGCATTGTTCAATGGTTATGATGCGATCCCGACCTCAGCCGGCATTAGCCGGGCAACGACACGCACCGTTGTGCACGCCTCTCTCGCCGTTCTGGGGCTGGATTTTGTGCTCACCGCACTGATGTTTGGGAATTGAGTTCATGCAAACGAAAAAAAATGAAATTTGGGTCGGGTTATTTCTGCTGATTGCGCTGCTGGCTGCGCTGTTTGTCTGCCTGAAGGCAGCGAATGTTACCTCAATGCGTACTGAGCCGACTTACACGATTTATGCGACTTTTGATAATATTGGCGGCCTGAAAGAACGCTCTCCGGTGCGGATCGGCGGGGTGGTGGTTGGACGCGTATCGGATATCTCGCTGGATCCGAAAACGTACCTACCGCGCGTGACCCTGGAAATCGAATCGCGTTTTAACCATATTCCTGACACCAGCTCCCTGAGCATCCGTACTTCCGGCCTGCTGGGAGAGCAGTATCTGGCATTGAACGTCGGTTTTGAAGATCCTGAGCTGGGAACGTCTATCCTCAAAGATGGCGGTACGATTCAGGACACGAAATCCGCGATGGTGCTGGAAGACATGATTGGTCAGTTCCTTTACAACAGCAACAGTAAAGGTGATGACAATAAGAATTCTGGCGATGCGCCAGCCGCAACTGAAGGCAATAATGAAGCCACTACGCCTGCGGGCGCAACGAAATAATCTCAGGAGAATCGACGTATGTTTAAACGATTGATGATGGTGGCTATGCTGATCATTGCCCCCCTTAGCGCGGCAACCGCGGCGGATCAGACTAACCCGTACAAGTTGATGAATGAGGCGGCGCAGAAGACCTTTGACCGCCTGAAGAACGAGCAACCTAAAATCCGCGCAAACCCGGATTACCTGCGCGATGTTGTCGATCAGGAATTGTTGCCATACGTACAGGTTAAATATGCTGGTGCGCTGGTCCTGGGCCGCTACTACAAAGAAGCGACCCCGGCACAACGTGACGCCTATTTCGCTGCCTTTCGTGAATATCTGAAGCAGGCTTACGGTCAGGCGCTGGCAATGTATCACGGTCAGACCTATCAGATTGCCCCTGAGCAGCCGCTGGGTGATGCGACCATCGTGCCTATCCGCGTGACCATTATCGATCCGAATGGCCGTCCTCCGGTTCGTCTGGATTTCCAGTGGCGTAAAAACTCGCAAACCGGTAACTGGCAGGCGTATGACATGATCGCCGAAGGCGTCAGCATGATCACCACCAAACAGAATGAGTGGAGCGACCTGCTGCGTACCAAAGGCATCGATGGCCTGACAGCACAGCTGAAATCTATTTCTCAGCAGAAAATTACCCTGGAAGAGAAAAAATAATGACCCAGTCACTCACCTGGAAGCGTGAAGGTGACAAGCTGGTGCTGGCGGGAGAGCTGGATCAAGACGTGTTAAATCCATTATGGGATGCGCGAGTTGAGGCGATGCAAGGGGTAACCTGCATCGACCTGAACCAGGTTTCCCGGGTGGATACCGGTGGTCTGGCGTTACTGCTGCACTTGATTGATCAGGGCAAGCAGCAGGGGAACAGCGTTTCGCTCGCTGGTGTTAACGATAAAGTTTACACGCTGGCGCAGCTTTACAATCTGCCTGACGATGTCCTTCCGCGTTAATTTTTTCAGGCTGGATAAGGCCTTGTGCCTTCATCCAGCATCCCCATCATAAGGGATCTGCCATCAAAGCCTTGTCTGATTTATCAGCGAGGCTTTTTGCTTATTTATGACAGCGCCACTTTGCTCTAAGATGTTGGGCTGTTTTCACTATCTGACGAATGAAGAGCCCATGGAAAATAATGAAATTCAGAGCGTGCTGATGAATGCGCTCTCCCTCCAGGAAGTCCACGTTTCTGGCGACGGCAGTCACTTTCAGGTTATTGCCGTGGGTGAGATGTTTGAAGGCATGAGCCGGGTCAAGAAGCAGCAATCAGTCTATGGCCCGTTGATGGAGTACATTGCGGACAACCGCATTCATGCTTTGTCGATTAAAGCGTTTACCCCAGCGGAATGGGCGCGCGATCGCAAACTTAATGGTTTTTGAGCTACGGGTGATGTGCCGGTAGCGAAGATAAATTCTTAACAGAGAACAGAATAATGGATAAATTTCGTGTTCAGGGGCCAACGAAGCTCCAGGGCGAAGTCACAATTTCAGGCGCTAAAAACGCCGCACTGCCGATCCTGTTTGCGGCGCTGCTGGCGGAAGAACCTGTAGAGATCCAAAACGTCCCGAAACTGAAGGACGTTGACACTTCCATGAAGCTACTGAGCCAGTTGGGTGCGAAAGTTGAGCGTAATGGTTCCGTGCACATTGATGCGCGTGACGTTAACGTCTTCTGTGCACCGTATGATCTGGTGAAAACCATGCGTGCGTCTATCTGGGCGCTCGGACCGTTGGTTGCTCGCTTTGGCCAGGGGCAGGTTTCACTGCCGGGCGGTTGCACCATCGGCGCGCGTCCGGTTGACCTGCACATTACCGGTCTGGAGCAGTTAGGCGCGACGATCAAGCTGGAAGAAGGCTATGTGAAGGCGTCCGTTGATGGCCGTCTGAAAGGCGCGCATATCGTTATGGATAAGGTGAGCGTCGGCGCGACGGTCACTATTATGTGTGCGGCAACACTTGCTGAAGGCACCACCATCATTGAAAACGCCGCACGCGAGCCGGAGATCGTCGATACCGCTAATTTCCTGATTGCGCTGGGTGCGAAGATCAGCGGCCAGGGTACCGATCGCATTACCATCGAAGGTGTTGAACGTCTCGGCGGTGGTGTTTATCGCGTTCTGCCAGACCGTATTGAAACCGGCACTTTCCTGGTTGCAGCAGCGATTTCTCGCGGCAAAATTATCTGCCGCAATGCGCAACCTGACACGCTGGATGCCGTCCTGGCGAAGCTGCGTGATGCGGGTGCGGATATCGAAGTCGGCGACGACTGGATAAGCCTCGACATGCACGGCAAGCGTCCGAAGGCGGTCAATGTACGCACTGCGCCGCACCCGGCGTTCCCGACTGATATGCAGGCCCAGTTCACGCTGCTGAATCTGGTGGCAGAAGGAACAGGCTTCATCACGGAAACCGTGTTTGAAAACCGCTTCATGCACGTGCCTGAGCTGAGCCGTATGGGCGCTCACGCGGAAATCGAAAGCAACACTGTGATTTGCCACGGTGTGGAAACGCTCTCCGGCGCGCAAGTGATGGCGACCGATCTGCGTGCGTCAGCAAGCCTGGTGTTGGCGGGTTGTATTGCTGAAGGTACGACGGTGGTCGACCGTATTTATCACATCGATCGCGGCTATGAGCGCATCGAAGATAAACTGCGTGCGCTGGGCGCAAACATTGAGCGCGTGAAAGGCGAGTAATCGTCAACGCCTCTGGTAACCCCCTGGTCTTTGGGCCGGGGGTTACTGCTTAATGTTCATTCAGGATTCTTTTTCCCTCTCGGTCCCCTCATCATCCGTGTTCTGTCGATGAATTCATGCGTTTTTGCATCGTGGTAGCGCGACGGCCAGATCACCCAAGGGTCGGTTCCCAGCGCCCGGGCAATAATCAACTCTCCTTTCGGCCATGGCCGCGTTAACGCGTTCGCCAGCGTTGATGAACTCAAGCCATTTTTACGTGACTCAGCGGCCATTGAGGTGCCTTTTTTGCGCAGTCCGGCGATGATGTCGGCCGTATGCCAGTCAATCAGCTTGCTTTCCATAAATTCATCTCTCCTTTGGTTAATGACTTACGGTTTCACGATCGGTTGTGGCGACACTATAACTCTCCGAGAATAAATGTTCTAAAATGTTCATGTAAGGTGTGAGTATATTCAGATTATGCCAATATCTGGCTTGATAATCTGGAAAGCCGAAAGGATTTATTGGAATTTATAAGAGCATCCCGTGCGAGGCACGGGATGATGAGTGGCTGGGGGGAAGGTAATTAGCGGTCGCGCTGTACGGCGATATGCGCCAGACCAATCAGCGCTTCTCGCCATGGCGTATCAGGCAGCACCTGCAACGCGGCGATGGCTTTATCGGCCTCTTCTTCCGCACGCTGTCGGGTCCACTCCAGAGAGCCACAGGCGTTCATCGCTTCCAGAACCGGCTCCAGAAGGTGACGACCGTTACCTTGTTCAATGGCCTGACGGATCATCTGCGCCTGCTCCGGGGTGCCGTGGCGCATGGCATGCAGCAGCGGTAGCGTCGGCTTACCTTCGTTAAGGTCATCACCGACGTTTTTCCCCAACTGCTCGCCATCTGCGCTGTAATCCAGTAAATCGTCAATTAACTGGAACGCAGTCCCAAGATAACGGCCATAATCCTGCAACCCTTTCTCTTGTTCTTCGCTGCAGCCAGCCAGAATACCTGAGCATTGGGCTGCGGCTTCAAACAAACGCGCCGTCTTGCTGTAGATGACGCGCATATAGTTTTCTTCGGTGATGTCCGGGTCGTTGACGTTCATCAACTGCAGAACTTCACCTTCTGCGATGACGTTAACCGCTTTTGACATGACTTCCAGTACTTTCAGCGAGCCGAGGCTGGTCATCATCTGAAATGCGCGGGTATAGATAAAATCGCCGACCAGCACGCTGGCCGCATTACCAAACGCCGCATTCGCTGTGGCTTTCCCGCGGCGCATGTCGGACTCATCCACAACATCGTCATGCAGGAGGGTCGCAGTGTGGATAAACTCGATGAGGGCTGCAATCGTAACGTGCGCATTTTCCTGGTAACCAACAGCACGTGCTGCAAGTACTGCGATCATTGGGCGAATGCGTTTTCCGCCGCCGCTCACGATGTAGTACCCTAACTGATTGATCAACTGGACGTCGGAATTGAGCTGTTCAAGGATTGTCGCATTGACCCCCGCCATATCTTGCGCGGTTAACTCATTGATTTTTTCTAAATTCATCGCAAAAGCCGGGCTTCTCGCCCCGATTACCTCACTGTATGGCAAGGTAACGTCGGGTTCAGGTTTATAAATATATGCTGATTGTACTGAAAAAACGCCGTAGATAAACGTTACCGTACGTGTTGTGTTTTTTTTCTTCATGTATTGACGGTAGCACTTGTCAAAGGCTCGCGTTTTGCGTAATATTCGCGCCCTATTGTGAATATTTATAGCGCACTCTGAATCATCAAAAAGGTGTGCGCGGAAGCGGAGTTTTTTATGTACGCGGTTTTCCAAAGTGGTGGTAAACAACACCGAGTAAGCGAAGGTCAGACCGTTCGCCTGGAAAAGCTGGACATCGCAACTGGCGAATCTGTTGAATTCGCTGAAGTTCTGATGATCGCAAACGGTGAAGAAGTCAAAATCGGCGTTCCTTTCGTTGATGGCGGCGTTATCAAAGCTGAAGTTGTTGCTCATGGTCGTGGCGAGAAAGTTAAAATCGTTAAGTTTCGTCGTCGTAAACACTACCGTAAGCAGCAGGGCCATCGTCAGTGGTTCACTGATGTGAAAATCACTGGCATCAGCGCTTAAGTTAAGGGGAGCAGATTAAATGGCACATAAAAAGGCTGGCGGCTCGACTCGTAACGGTCGCGATTCAGAAGCTAAACGTCTGGGCGTAAAACGCTTCGGCGGTGAAACAGTTCTGGCTGGTAGCATCATCGTTCGTCAACGTGGTACTAAATTCCACGCTGGCTCCAACGTTGGTTGCGGCAAAGACCACACTCTGTTTGCTAAAGCAGACGGTAAAGTGAAATTTGAAGTGAAAGGCCCGAAAAACCGTAAATTCATCAGCATCGTTGCTGAATAAGTTTTTCGCGTCCCGGTAACGGATAAAAGCCCCGCAACACGTTGCGGGGCTTTTTACATTCGACGGCCGGTAAATATGCTCGTCGCGCCGTGATAAACCGGAAACGAGCCCTTGCAGGGAATACGGCATGAAGCAGCAGGCAGGCATTGGTATTCTGTTAGCACTCACGACTGCAATATGTTGGGGCGCTTTGCCAATAGCAATGAAGCAAGTGCTGGAGGTGATGGAGCCTCCTACCGTGGTGTTCTACCGTTTTTTAATGGCAAGTATTGGCCTTGGCGCTATCCTTGCGGTTAAAAAAAAGCTCCCCCCATTGCGCATTTTTCGCAAAGCGCGTTGGTTGGTGCTGTTGGCAATAGCCACCGGTGGGCTGTTCGGTAACTTCATTCTGTTTAGTTCATCTTTGCAGTACTTGAGCCCAACGGCCTCGCAGGTTATCGGTCAGCTGTCACCCGTTGGCATGATGATCGCCAGCGTCTTTATCCTGAAAGAAAAGATGCGCGGCACGCAGGTGATTGGCGCCATTATGCTTCTGAGCGGCCTGGTTCTGTTTTTTAATACCAGTCTGATCGAAATTTTTACCCGACTCACCGATTACACCTGGGGCGTTATCTTTGGTGTCGGTGCGGCGATGGTCTGGGTGAGCTATGGGGTCGCGCAAAAGGTGTTATTGCGCCGTCTGGCGTCACCGCAGATCCTGTTTTTACTGTACACTTTATGTACGATCGCGTTGTTGCCGCTGGCTAAACCCGGTGTCATCACGCAGCTCAGCGACTGGCAGCTGGCCTGCCTGGTATTCTGCGGCCTGAATACGCTGGTAGGATACGGCGCTCTCGCGGAAGCGATGGCGCGCTGGCAGGCGGCGCAGGTAAGCGCCATTATTACGCTTACGCCGCTGTTTACGTTGTTATTTTCAGATTTATTATCACTGGCCTGGCCCGATTTCTTCGCCAGACCGATGCTAAACCTTTTAGGTTATCTCGGTGCGTTTATCGTGGTTGCGGGCGCGATGTATTCCGCCATTGGTCATCGAATTTGGGGCGGTTTACGTAAGCATGAAACGGTGGTTTCGCAACCCCGCTCAGGCGAATGATTTACGGAGAGTAAAATGAAGTTTGTTGATGAAGCATCGATTCTGGTCGTTGCAGGTGATGGCGGTAATGGTTGCGTGAGCTTCCGCCGTGAAAAATATATTCCAAAAGGCGGCCCGGACGGCGGTGATGGCGGTGATGGCGGCGACGTATGGATGGAAGCCGACGAAAACCTGAACACGCTGATCGATTACCGTTTTGAAAAATCTTTCCGTGCGGAACGTGGTCAGAATGGCGCGAGCCGCGATTGCACAGGTAAACGCGGTAAAGACGTTACGATTAAAGTGCCTGTCGGTACGCGCGTTATCGATCAGGGCACCGGCGAAACCATGGGCGACATGACCAAGCATGGTCAGCGTCTGATGGTCGCTAAAGGCGGCTGGCACGGCCTGGGTAACACCCGTTTCAAATCCTCGGTCAACCGTACTCCGCGTCAGAAAACGATGGGGACACCGGGCGATAAGCGCGATCTGTTGCTGGAGCTGATGCTGCTGGCGGATGTAGGTATGTTGGGTATGCCAAATGCCGGTAAATCGACGTTTATCCGTGCGGTATCCGCGGCGAAGCCGAAAGTTGCCGATTATCCGTTCACCACCCTGGTACCAAGCCTGGGCGTGGTACGTATGGACAACGAAAAGAGCTTCGTAGTGGCCGACATTCCGGGGTTGATTGAAGGCGCGGCTGAAGGCGCGGGTCTGGGGATTCGCTTCCTGAAACACCTGGAACGCTGCCGCGTGTTGCTGCACCTCATCGATATCGATCCAATTGATGGCTCCGATCCGGTAGAGAACGCCCGTATCATTATTGGCGAACTGGAAAAATACAGTCAGGACCTGGCGTCTAAACCGCGCTGGTTAGTGTTCAACAAAATTGATTTGCTGGACAAGGCCGAAGCGGAAGAGAAAGCGAAAGCGATCGCCGAAGCGCTGGGCTGGGAAGGTAAATATTACCTGATCTCCGCCGCCAGCCAGTTGGGCGTGAAGGATCTGTGCTGGGATGTGATGACCTTTATCATTGAGAACCCGATTGTTCAGGCTGAAGAAGCGAAACAGCCAGAGAAAGTTGAGTTCATGTGGGATGATTATCACCGCCAGCAGCTCGCTGAAGTCGAAGACGAAGCGGAAGATGACTGGGATGACGATTGGGACGAAGACGACGAAGAAGGCGTTGAGTTCATCTATAAGCGTTGATTTTGAGGGCTGGTTTACCAGCCCTTTTATTTATATATTCTGAAAAAAATATTAATGATGTTCCCGCATTAAACGACCAATTATAATTCCTCCTCATTTAGCGTGCATGTATGAGACGAGGTAATGCAATACTCATTTGTAGCAATTATTATATCACTGGCCTCAATGGTTTTGGCCGCCCTGATTTATAAAAGTAAAGGCTATAGGGCAATCTATTACGCGTTTCTTATTTTACTTGCTCAGTGCATTTCTTTATTTTTAAGCCTGTTTTGGTTAGGCTGTTATTACTTTACGGGCGAAGGGGTTAATGACGCTGTTATTTATACTTTGACCCGCTCGCTTTATGGCGCGGATTTTAAAGATTACGTCGCGCCTTTTGTCGTTACTGTCTTGCTGATTGGACTGCTACTCTTTCTGAGCTGGCGATTCATGCAAGGTAAAAATGTTCAAAAAGAGAGAAAACAGTACGCTTCGATAACCGCCGTATTGCTGACATTTTTTGCTGTTGGCATCTCTCCGGCATTATTACAATTCACTAATTATAACAAGCCGCCAGCAGAAGTAGATGGTTCCGATTTTTCGCGCTACTATATTACGCCAGATACCAGGATTAATAATCCAAAATATAATCTGGTATATATTTATGCAGAAAGCCTGGAAAGAACCTACTTTGATAAAGACACATTTCCTCAGTTGCTGCCTGATTTAACGGCGCTGAAACAAGATGGCCTGGATTTTAGCGGCACAGAACAGTATCCGGCGACGGATTTTACAATAGCAGGGATCGTGGCATCGCAGTGTGGTCTTCCGCTGTTTGCACCGACCGATTTAAGTGGCAAGAAAGCAAGTCTGGGCTTCTTTTCCTCTTCAGTCTGCCTTGGGGATATTTTGAAAAATTCAGGTTATGAAACCTGGTTTATGCAGGGCGCTGATTTACGTTTCGCCGATAAGGATGTGTTTTTTAAAACGCACGGCATTGACCATGCCTGGGGACTGGCGGAGTCTGGCCTGGAGAAGGATTTTTCCGCCCAGAATGCCTGGGGGCTATATGATGATATGCTGCTGGAAAAGGTCTGGCGCAAGTTTGAGCATTTGTCCCGGCAAAAAACGCCTTTTGCGTTATTCACGTTGACGCTGGATACCCATCCTCCTGAAGGTTATATCCCCACGAGCTGTCCTGTCAGCTATAAAAAAAATGGTAGTGAAGTCGATGCGTTAACCTCTGTGCTTTGTAGCCAAAGGGAAATCGCTAAATTCATTAGACGGATACAGGCTTCGCCCTGGGCCAGTAATACAATTATTGTTCTCTCATCCGATCATCTGGTAATGCAAAATATGACGGCTGCTGTGGATTATTTAAATAAAATGCCTCGTCGCAATTTATTTGTGGTTTTCAGAAATGGTGTGACGCCGAAAGTTATCGCCGATAAGCGAAGCACGTTAGATAATGGGGCAACGGTGCTTGAGCTGATGGGGGGCGATAATGCAATAGGCTTAGGGAGAAGTTCATTAAGTCAGCCTTCACTGGCAGCGGTTTTTGACGACTTTAAAAATAAGTTGTTAGCCTGGGGGCCTGCTATCCGCTCCCGTTGGGGAATTCCCGAGTCCATTAAAAATTTTACCGTTGATACCAGAAGAAAGTTGCTGCGTTTTGATAGTTTTGAATACCCTATTCCCGCCTTACTGGAAGTATCTCCGGGACGAGTCTGGCCGGTTGTCGATGACGGGAATGACGTGGGAATGTCTTTAAGGAATACCCTGGGATTTCTGCCTGAAGGCCATAAATTTATCTGGATAGATCAATGCCTGAGCATTGGCCCCGTATGGCAACCGGATTCTGCCGTCAATACTGGGTGGTGTGTTGCCTCTGGGAAAGCCGGTAGCGAGACTCACATCGAGAAAATAACCGCTGAAGATTATTCAGGCGGGATGAGTGAATTTCCGGGCGAAACGAATCATGAACGCTTTCAGCGTATCCAGGCGCGGTTATTACTTTCCGCAAAGGTTGTCCGCTATCAGTCCGATCGCATACTGTTTGCGGCGGAAGGACTGCCTGCATTTGTGAAATCAATAACAGGAGTGGGGCATCCAGAATACTGGGGACGGTGGTCAGATGCGAACCTGTCACCCGCGGTGGCTATCACCTATAACCAACCACTGCCCGCGAAATTTGACGTTGAGATCAAGGCAAAAGCCTTTGGCAAAAATATTGGTGCACCGCTTCCCGTTTCCATCGGTTCCTGTACCCACTATCTCACCCTGCACGCAGAGGCGGAAACGGTGATATTACATATGACGAATCCTGACAGACTCGATACGCTAACGATTGTCCCCCCTTATCCGGAGTTGAGTAACGAGGGAAATTATATCGGTTTTCCTAAATCCGCTCCGCCAAGGAAGCTGGGGATTGGGTTAACCGAGCTGCGGATAATCCCGGTAAACGATTAGAAACGACGAGGGAGCGTTACCGCTCCCTGCATCCGCTTAGTTAGACTGATAAATATCTTTGTACAACCGACTCTCGAAGCGTACCAGCGGAATACGCCGATTACGTTGGTCAGCCGGCTGTACCGCATAGCCCGACAGATACTGCACAAATGCCATACGCTGACCGCTTGCCGTGGTGATGAAGCCTGCGAGGTTGTAGACGCCCTGTAGTGAGCCTGTCTTCGCCGATACTTTGCCATCCACGCCAGCCTGATGCAGGCCCGCACGGTATTGCAGGGAGCCGTCATGGCCCGCCAGCGGTAGCATAGTAATAAAGTTCAGCTCGTTATCGTGCTGAGCGATATATTGCAGCACCTGCATCATGGTCGCCGGGGAAATCAGGTTATGGCGGGAGAGACCAGAACCGTCGGCAATAATGGTGTTGCCAATATCGATGCCCGCCTGCTGGCGCAAAATTTGGCGTACGGCATCGGAACCTGCCCGCCAGGTGCCCGGGACGTTAAATCGTGCATGGCCAATCATGCGGAAAACGGTATCGGCAATCATGTTGTCCGATTTTTTCAGCATAATCTTAAGCAGGTCATGCAGCGGCGCTGACTGTTTGCTGGCAACCACGGTTCCCGGCTCGTTGACCTGCGTCTGGCGCAGCAGCGTGCCGCTGTAAGTGATACCCGCTTGTTTTAACTCATCTTTGATAATCGCCCCGGCATAGCTGGCGCCATCCTGAATGGCGAACGCCAGCGGCAGCGGGTCGGCGCGTTGGGGTAGGCATCCGGTCAGCGTGAAGCGGTTGAGATCGCCTGGAACCACGTCCAGTTCACAATATTGCGCTTCGGCAGAGCCACGCGCCAGGGTTCGCACCTGGCTGAACATGGTGACCGGGTAGTAGGATGCCACGCGAATAAATGCCAGATCGTTCGGTTTTTGCGCGCTGTAGAGCGAAATCGAGAAACAGTTGCGATCGACAATGGCTGCGGCAGGCGGGGCGCTAAAACATTGCGTCATGTCGTTCCAGGGCCAACCGGGGGCTTTATCATGACTGGCGAAAATAGAGGTGTCGATCAGAACATTTCCGGCAATTTGCGTCACACCAGATTTTTTCAGAGTCGCTACCATATTGCGAATATCCTGGCGTTTTAGCGTCGGATCGGCGCCAAATCGCGCCACTAAGTCACCTTTCAAAACGCCGCCTTCCACGTTGCCTTTCGTCTCAAGCGTGGTGGTAAAACGGAAATCAGGCCCGAGCTGAATCAACGCCGCCAGCGCGGTGATCACTTTCTGGGTACTGGCGGGGAGCGCCATCTGCTGGCTATGAAAATCAATAGCGGGTGCAGATGCGCCAACCTTCTGTACCATAAGGGCGAGGTTGGCCCCGGCAGGAAGCTGGTTGATGTATTCGTCGACATTCGCAGCCTGAACGCTATACTGGCAGTCAATCCAATGGTAAATCTGGGAAATCGCATAATCTCGCGCTAACAACCTGGAAACAGGCCGTCATACTACGGCGCAACGCCCCAAAAAGTAAACGATGACCCATAGGGAACTCCAGGGTAAAATGATCATCAAATAGAGAATTGTAGCTGACCTGGGACCTTGAGCCCCGGGTCGGTATTTTTTTGCTTCTGACTCTGGCATGGCGTATGCCAGGGTGGGCTTAGCAGCCGGGGTGAGAAGCATCGCCCCCTACAGGAATGTTCAAGAGGTATAACAAATGCAAGCTATCCCGATGACCTTACGTGGTGCTGAAAAACTGCGCGAAGAGCTGGATTTTCTGAAATCTGTGCGCCGTCCTGAAATTATCGCCGCTATCGCGGAAGCGCGTGAGCACGGTGACCTGAAAGAGAACGCGGAGTATCACGCGGCTCGCGAACAGCAGGGATTCTGCGAAGGACGCATTAAAGATATCGAAGCTAAACTGTCCAATGCGCAGGTGATTGACGTCACTAAAATGCCGAACAATGGCCGTGTTGTTTTCGGCGCGACGGTTACCGTTCTGAATCTCGATAATGACGAAGAGCAGACCTGGCGTATTGTCGGCGATGATGAAGCTGATTTTAAACAGAACCTGATTTCAGTGAACTCGCCTATTGCTCGTGGCCTGATTGGCAAAGAGCAGGATGACGTTGTCGTTATCAAAACGCCGGGCGGTGAAGTTGAATATGAAGTAACGAAGGTCGAATACCTGTAATTCGCATCTTGGTTAAGATGTTGATACATTGTAAAGAAAGGAAAAAGGCCGCATAGCGGCCTTTTATCAACGAAGAGAGCGTGGCATTTTGCTCTCCTGCTAGCGGAAAACCCCGCGTTTTACACAAACTTCGTGTGCGACTTTGGGATATTCTTAGCGTGGCAGCGAGATTTTACGTTCTTTAGTCGGGCGATACAGTACCAGCGTTTTGCCGATGACCTGTACATTGCAGGCGCCGGTTTCGCGTACGATAGCTTCCACGATCAAGGTTTTGGTATCGCGATCTTCCGAGGCGATTTTCACCTTGATAAGTTCATGGTGCTCTAACGCTTGTTCAATCTCGGCCAGTACCCCTTCGGTCAAACCATTATTGCCAAGCATAACTACCGGCTTGAGCGGATGTGCCAGACCTTTCAGGTGCTGTTTTTGTTTAGTACTCAGATTCATCGTATATTTTTGCTTACGTTGGGATTGAAAACGGGTCATTCTACCGCCATCTCCCATATATCACCAAATAGCTGTGTAGAAATTTACACCATTGGTTACGATGAACTGCCCTTTGGGAATGTGAAATGACAGGTAAAAAGCGTTCTGCCAGCTCAAGTCGCTGGCTTCAGGAACACTTTAGCGATAAATATGTTCAACAGGCGCAGAAAAAGGGGTTACGTTCCCGTGCCTGGTTTAAACTTGATGAAATACAGCAAAGTGACAAAATTTTTAAACCGGGGATGACGATTGTTGATCTCGGCGCTGCACCGGGTGGCTGGTCGCAATATGCGGTTACGCAGATCGGCAACAGCGGCCGCATTATCGCTTGCGATCTTTTACCTATGGATCCAATCGTTGGTGTGGACTTCCTTCAGGGCGACTTTCGTGATGAATTAGTCCTGCAAGCGTTACTTGAACGCGTAGGTGACAGTAAAGTACAAGTTGTCATGTCTGATATGGCACCAAATATGTGTGGAACACCGGCGGTGGATATTCCCCGGGCCATGTATCTGGTAGAGCTGGCGCTTGGAATGGCTCGAGATGTTTTAGCGCCAGGTGGTAGTTTTGTAGTGAAGGTGTTCCAGGGCGAAGGCTTCGATGAGTATCTAAGAGAGATTCGCTCCCTGTTTACGAAGGTCAAAGTTCGTAAGCCGGACTCTTCTCGCGCCCGTTCGCGTGAAGTGTATATTGTAGCGACCGGGCGTAAACCATAACCGGTAGATTTCAAACGAAAGTTTGAAAGAAACTGGATATAGAGTATCCTGACGCTGTTTTTAACACAGTTGTAATATGAGGTTAATCCCTTGAGTGACATGGCGAAAAACCTAATTCTCTGGCTGGTCATTGCCGTTGTGCTGATGTCAGTATTCCAGAGCTTTGGGCCCAGCGAGTCTAATGGCCGTAAGGTTGATTACTCTACCTTCCTGCAAGAGGTCAATCAGGACCAGGTTCGTGAAGCGAAGATCAACGGACGTGAGATTAACGTTACCAAGAAAGATAGTAACCGTTACACGACCTACATTCCGGTTAACGATCCGAAGCTGCTTGATAACCTGCTGACCAAAAACGTCAAGGTTGTCGGCGAGCCGCCTGAAGAGCCGAGCCTGCTGGCTTCTATCTTCATTTCCTGGTTCCCAATGCTGCTGCTGATTGGTGTCTGGATCTTCTTCATGCGTCAAATGCAGGGCGGTGGTGGCAAAGGCGCCATGTCGTTCGGTAAGAGCAAAGCGCGCATGCTGACGGAAGATCAGATCAAAACCACGTTTGCTGACGTTGCGGGTTGTGACGAAGCGAAGGAAGAGGTTGCTGAGCTGGTTGAATACCTGCGCGAACCGAGCCGTTTCCAGAAGTTGGGCGGTAAAATCCCGAAAGGCGTCCTGATGGTCGGTCCTCCGGGTACCGGTAAAACCCTGCTGGCGAAAGCTATCGCCGGTGAAGCGAAGGTTCCATTCTTTACAATTTCCGGTTCTGATTTCGTGGAAATGTTCGTGGGTGTGGGTGCATCTCGTGTGCGTGACATGTTCGAACAGGCCAAGAAAGCGGCACCGTGCATCATCTTCATCGATGAAATCGACGCCGTAGGCCGTCAGCGTGGCGCTGGTCTGGGCGGTGGTCACGATGAACGTGAGCAGACCCTGAACCAGATGCTGGTTGAGATGGACGGCTTCGAAGGTAACGAAGGTATTATCGTTATCGCGGCAACTAACCGTCCGGACGTTCTTGACCCTGCGCTGCTGCGTCCAGGCCGTTTCGACCGTCAGGTTGTGGTTGGTCTGCCGGACGTTCGCGGTCGTGAACAGATCCTGAAAGTGCATATGCGTCGCGTACCGCTGTCTCCGGATATCGATGCGGCAATCATTGCACGTGGTACGCCTGGCTTCTCTGGTGCTGACCTCGCGAACCTGGTGAACGAAGCGGCGCTGTTTGCTGCTCGCGGCAACAAGCGCGTCGTGTCGATGGTTGAGTTCGAGAAAGCGAAAGACAAAATCATGATGGGTGCGGAACGTCGCTCCATGGTGATGACGGAAGCGCAGAAAGAATCTACCGCGTATCACGAAGCAGGCCACGCGATTATCGGTCGCCTGGTACCGGAACACGATCCGGTACACAAAGTAACGATTATCCCGCGCGGTCGTGCGCTGGGTGTGACCTTCTTCCTGCCTGAAGGCGACGCAATCAGCGCCAGCCGTCAGAAGCTGGAAAGCCAGATCTCCACGCTGTACGGCGGTCGTCTGGCGGAAGAGATCATCTACGGTGCTGAACATGTTTCTACCGGTGCGTCGAACGACATCAAAGTCGCGACCAACCTGGCGCGTAACATGGTTACTCAGTGGGGCTTCTCCGATAAACTCGGTCCGCTGCTGTACGCTGAAGAAGAAGGCGAAGTATTCCTGGGACGTTCTGTTGCGAAAGCTAAACATATGTCCGATGAAACGGCTCGCATCATCGATCAGGAAGTTAAGCTGTTGATTGAGCGTAACTATGACCGTGCGCGTCGTCTGCTGAACGAAAACATGGACATTCTGCACTCGATGAAAGATGCGCTCATGAAATATGAGACCATCGATGCGCCGCAGATTGATGATCTGATGGCTCGCCGCGATGTGCGTCCGCCAGCGGGTTGGGAAGAACCGGGTTCTTCTAACAACAACTCTGGCAGCACCGGCAAGCCGAGCGCGCCGCGTCCGGTTGATGAACCGCGTGCGCCGGACTCTGGCACCATGTCAGAGCAACTGGGCGACAAATAAGTTATCGTTGATGATGACCGTGTTTTAATTGAAAACCCTGGGGCTTGCTCCGGGGTTTTTCTTATCTGCATACTCAAGATTTTTACCAGGGATAAAACTATGAAACTCTTTGCTCAGGGTTCTTCACTGGATCTCAGCCATCCTCACGTCATGGGGATTTTAAACGTTACGCCAGATTCATTTTCCGATGGTGGGGCGCACAACTCTCTGGTTGAGGCGGTAAAACACGCAAATCTGATGATTAACGCTGGGGCGACTATCATTGATGTGGGGGGGGAGTCCACGCGTCCTGGCGCTGCTGATGTGAGCGTGGAAGAAGAGCTGCAGCGAGTGATCCCTGTGGTGGAGGCGATTGCTCAACGTTTTGAAGTATGGATTTCCGTCGATACCTCAAAACCCGAAGTGATTCGCGAATGCGCGCGGGTCGGCGCACATATCATTAATGACATTCGTTCACTCTCGGAGCCCGGGGCGTTGGAAGCCGCCGCGGAAACCGGACTGCCGGTTTGTTTGATGCATATGCAGGGGCAACCGAAAACTATGCAGGAAGCGCCAAAGTACGAGGATGTGTTCGCTGAGGTAAATCGTTACTTTGTTGAGCAAATAGCACGTTGTGAACGAGCCGGAATCACAAAAGATAAATTGTTGCTCGACCCGGGATTCGGATTCGGTAAAAATCTCACCCACAACTACACATTACTGGCACGCCTGGCTGAGTTTCATCATTTTGAGCTGCCGCTGCTGGTTGGAATGTCACGAAAATCAATGGTTGGTCAACTGCTGAATGTGGGGCCATCCGAACGCCTGAACGGTAGTCTTGCGTGCGCGGTGATTGCCGCAATGCAGGGGGCGCAGATCGTTCGTGTCCATGACGTCAAAGAAACTGTAGAAGCGATGCGTGTGGTGGAAGCCACATTGTCTGCAAAGGAAAACAAACGCTATGAGTAATCGTAAATATTTTGGCACTGATGGGATCCGTGGCCGCGTAGGCGACTCCCCAATTACCCCTGACTTTGTGCTCAAACTGGGGTGGGCGGCAGGAAAAGTGCTGGCACGTCATGGTTCACGAAAAATTATCATCGGTAAAGATACGCGTATTTCTGGCTATATGCTGGAGTCTGCGCTGGAAGCGGGCCTGGCTGCCGCAGGTCTTTCTGCCTCTTTCACTGGCCCAATGCCAACACCTGCCGTTGCTTATCTGACGCGTGCTTTCCGTGCGGAAGCCGGGATTGTCATCTCCGCTTCGCACAACCCGTACTATGACAACGGGATCAAATTTTTCTCTATCGACGGCACCAAACTGCCGGATGCGGTTGAAGAAGCCATAGAAGCCGAGATGGAAAAAGCGATCACCTGTGTGGACTCGGCTGAGCTGGGTAAAGCCACCCGTATCGTCGATGCCGCCGGTCGCTATATCGAGTTTTGCAAAGGCACCTTCCCGAATGAACTGAGCCTGAGCGAGCTTAAGATTGTGGTCGATTGCGCTAACGGTGCGACGTATCACATTGCGCCAAACGTACTGCGTGAGCTGGGCGCCAATGTTATTGCCATTGGTTGTGAGCCAAACGGCGTTAACATCAATGAAGAAGTCGGCGCTACCGACGTCCGTGCCCTGCAGGCGCGCGTGATCGCGGAAAAAGCCGATCTGGGTATCGCGTTGGACGGTGACGGCGACCGCGTGATCATGGTCGACCACGAAGGCAATAAGGTCGACGGTGACCAAATCATGTATATCATCGCCCGTGAAGCGCTGCGTCAGGGGCAACTACGCGGTGGCGCGGTAGGTACGCTGATGAGCAACATGGGCCTTGAGTTGGCGTTGAAACAGTTGGGCATTCCGTTTGCCCGTGCGAAAGTCGGTGACCGCTATGTCCTGGAAAAAATGCAGGAAAAAGGCTGGAGTATCGGTGCGGAAAACTCAGGCCATGTGATCCTGCTGGATAAAACCACCACCGGTGACGGTATCGTGGCGGGTCTGCAGGTGTTGACCGCGATGGTGCGCAATCATATGAGTTTGCACGACCTGTGCAGCGGCATGAAAATGTTCCCGCAGCTGCTGGTTAACGTACGTTACACCGCAGGTAGCGGCGATCCGCTGGAAAATGACAATGTGAAAGCGGTGATGGCAGATGTTGAAGCGGCGCTGGGTAATCGTGGACGCGTCCTGCTGCGTAAGTCTGGCACTGAACCATTAATTCGTGTGATGGTTGAAGGTGAAGACGAGGCACAGGTATCTGAGTTCGCCCATCGTATTGCAGATGCAGTGAAAGCGGTTTAATACATAGCTATAGGGGTTAGTTTTACCTCTATTAAAGAACGTTATAATTTGTTATCAGACGCCCGGTTAATTTAACCGGGCATTTTTTTCATTCTCATGCCAGAGTAACAGGAATGACAGTATTATCGGTATTGTTTTATCGATAAGGGCTTAATAAATAAGGAAGAAGAGAAATTTATCAAGATTGACATTTAATTATTGAAAATATTCCGCATCTCATGTAAAAGTACAGCTATAAAGTACGTTTTGTTTTATTGGTTTAACTAATTCATAATAATTATACTTTCCTATAAATTTTATAAAAATAATGTATGAAATGTGTTTGCTGAATATAAATGTATTCTTAGTTTTTTTTCGTTCTGTTGCATTCTTATTTTTCCATATTAATAATATTCGAACAGGTGGCTAAGCCTGAATTTAACGGAATTAATAAGGGTGTATAACATGAGTACAATGGTTTTAAACATAAAAGGGAATATGACCAAAAAGGTCTCTAAGTTAAAAGAGATGAAGAAACAGCGAGGTGTTACGCTGTTGGAAATAATTATTGTCTTAGGGATTATCGGTGTTATTGCCGCTGGTGTGGTTATTTTAGCCCAGCGGGCTTTTACGGCTCAGGACTTGTCTGCTGTACAGGATGACTTGACCAGTGTACGTACTGCAATGAATGAAGCTTATAAAGATCAGGCTCAATATCCGGCGCAAAGCGATTCTATTAAAGGTTTGTCTAAATCCGATATCAACGATACTTCTGTATCCAATGACTCGCCAATCGCCACTCTGTTACGTATGGGTAAAATCTCTGCTGATGAAGCGTTTAACGGCTTCTCTAACGATGCGTTCCAGATGGATAACGCGTTAACGGATAGCTCAAGTTCTCAGAGAAAAGGCTTTGTTGTGGTGGTGAATGGTCTGGCGTCTGAAGAGTGTCGTAACCTGATTTCCCAGATGGGTAACCAGTGGGACTATGTTGAAGCGCTCAATACCGGTGCCGCTGCCGGGTCTGAACCAAGTATCGCTGACCGAGACTTCAGTGTGGGTAAAAGTGGTGCAATTCTTAAGACGCTGACCTCGAGTGATATTTCGCCTTCTGATATTGTTGCAACTGGCGTCTGTGACGGTCAGGGTTCTATTAACGGTGTTATCTTCGGTAGTAAATAATACTTTGTGCTCTAAATTAGAATCTGTTCTTTTTTAGAATAAAAACAAGTGGCTATTTACTGTGAATAGCCACTTATTATTTATATAAAAATGATTCATGTTCTTCAGGAATTAGTATGCGGTCCCGAAACCATCAGGCTGGATTTTCACTACTGGAAGTTATTGTTGTACTGGCAATCATTGGTGGCGCGCTAGCTATGTATACCAATTATGCCCGTAAACAAGCAGCGAAAGAAATGCGCCAGACCATCGCGAACGCGCTTGTCCAGGAGATGAAGGGCGTGATGAATTATTTGCGTGATGAAACTCTGCAAACAAAAGACGGTGAAAAAGATAACCCACTGTATGAAGCCACGCAAGGCAGCAGTACCGATTCCCAATATCGTTACCGGATAACTAATAACGTTACGGACATTGATACCGGGACCGGGACGAACTATTTTTTGTGGGGAGAGGGGGCGAATCAGCAAAAGCAACAACGTTATTTGTTCATCAGCAAAAGCTGTAACGTCTCACTTAAATCAACATTTGAACTGACACAAGAATATTTACCCTGCTCACTTGTGACGGCGGCTAAAAATCCCGCGGCGAAAATTGAACGGATTGGGTTTGCTTCTGACGATCTTAAAACCCCCTCCAGCACAATTGCGCGTATGGATGCTATTGTTGCGTTCAACTACACGGAGAGTAACGACAAGTATAGTTTTGCCAATTATGCCTCCGCGTTTAACAATGCGTTAAATAACTCAGGCCTGATTGCTTCGCATATCATGCTTGTTCGCCGGGTCAGGACGGCGGACGCCTGGCAACTGATAACGAAATCTGACGGCAGTACGCCAGTCGAGTTTTCCGATATGGCGTCTAACCTGGAGCGACTGGAAACGCAGGGAAAGGGTCAGCAACTGGGTATTCGCATCACCTTTGACATGAATGATAACGATCAGGGGAGCAATGGCGGCGGCTCAGGCACGGCATGCTGGAACACCCAGACAAGTAAAGTTGAACTGTGTTACAACCAGGAGGCAGGCACAGGTGCCCATGGCGAAGATCAGATCCTTTCGCTGGATATGACCGATCCGGAGAATTATGGTGATGAGACCAAAACGGGTACGCTAAAAGCCAATCTGGTGATGGAAAATACGTCACGGCCAGTTTTTTTATTCAAGCGTAATTATGGCGGTGATTTAATGCTTTCCGCCGACGGTAGCCCTGAGCGCTTTACATACAAAAATAACAATAATGAAGAAATTGAGGGTGATTTTTATCTGGATGATAATACCTCTTATCGTCCTTGGGATGGCAGCAGCATGGCTGGATTTGATGTTATTTCGAATTATTATCCTTCCAGTGCATATGATGCATTTGAACTTGTGACTCCGTCAGTGAGTGAATATTCTGGCTATGAACTTTTATCTGCGGATATTACAGATAAGAAAGATTATGTAGCAGCATATGATGACAGTTCAATAAACTCTGGCTTGCATCGATTTGCAGTGCAGACCTGCCCTGTTATCGAACAGGAAATTATTTTGCGTGACGCCAACGGTGACGCAATTCTGGATGAAGATGGCAATAAGGAAAAAACAAAAGTTACGCGGGCGTTATATCCGCGGTTGTCTGCCAGTATATCTTCTGTCTCAGCTTACAACGATGGCGGCATATCTGGTAGCTATGTCAAACAAAACGAGACTCGCGCCAAATTAGATGATAGCAAGAAAGTAGATTTGCTTGGCGGCGTTACTGTGCAGGTAGAGTTGGCTGAGATGGACGTTTCAAGTGGGGTTCGTCCCGATCATAACTCAGCGCAAAAATATAAATTCCCGGGCAGTAAGTATGTATGGGCAGTGACCGCAACGATGGGCCTGTATGATTCAGAAACGGGAGCAGGGTTTAGCATAGTAAACCCGCAGACAATATCTTATGTTATTACCAAATGGTGCAGTACGATACCGCAATCAGGTACGCCATATGATTTATTGACGACGACAGAATACAAATAATAGCAATCTGATAAACAGAGGGAAGATAATATGATTATCAGGAAATACTGCCTGCTTTTATTGTCGGTAATGCTTTTGCCGCAGGCTATGGCAAGTAATAATAGTTCATCAGAGATCCATATGACGGCATCTCCAGTGTCTTCTGGTGCGGTTGTTCAACATACCGGCAGAAACCCGTTTACTGGTGACACTTATCACGCGGATGCGCCTTCAGCGCCGCCACTGGTAATTCAGGAAGATAAATTATTAAGCCAGGAAATCAGAAAATGGGTGGAGGCTAATGGCTATAAGCTTTTCTGGAACAGTGCAAAAGATTACCTGGTTTATAACAATATTACGCTGGCAGGGAAATCGGATGACGAGATCCTGCAAGAACTTGGCGAGCTGTTTTTTTCTGAGAATTATGGCCTGGTAGTCAAGAAATATCAAAAAAATCGCGTTATTGTTATTGATGAAATGTAAAATGGGTGCAGGGATGAAGATTAAGACAGGGTTGTTAATATTAGCCATTTTTCTTCAGGGGTGTGTCAGCGATTTTGAAGAAAAATATGACTCAGAAAGCCAGATTCAGAAGCATTTTAAAGATGCGACCACCCAGGATGAATCAAAAGCGAAGCCGTATATTAAGTACGATCGCGCATACATAGGGAAAAAGGTGGATTATAGCGTTGAGCAGCAGCGAATCATGGGAAAACATGTCAAAATTTCATCCTATGAACCCGCCACGCTGGCAGTCATTATGGACGCTGTCTCTGCACAAACGGGAATCAGTTACCGGATCAACGAGAGTGCGATAGGCGCAAAAGCAGGTGCGTCAAATAACAGCGGTAGCTGGAATACGGCGCGTAGCGTAAAATTTGATGGCACCTTTGAGGCGTTTATCCAGTATATCGCTTCTCTTTATGACGTAAGCCCAAAACTTGATAATCATAACGTTCTTAAAATAAACGTTTATGAAACGTATGTCATTAAGCTGGACTTTTATGGTGAAAACAATAAGACAGAAACGAACCTCGATCTTTCTGGTAACGAGGCGACTTCCAGCGGCGGGTTGACCGGAAAGACCGAAACCAAATTCGAATCATCTTTCTGGGATGATGTGGAGGATATGGCGAAGAATTATATTTCTTCAGGAAACTACAACCTATTCAAAGATTCTTCTGTCTTAATGGTTAACTCAAGACCGTCAGAGTATGAGGCGCTCAATCGTGCGTTAGATAAATATAAAGCGGATAACAGCCGTCAGTTTATTGTTACCTATAAAATTTTCACGCTCGATAAATCGAAAGTGAAACAGCTTTCTGCCGGCGTTAACTTCTCTCTGGATGATGGGCAAAACACCATGAAGATCAGTTCAAGTTTGCTGGACTCATTAACGGGTGGCATATCGGCAGGCTGGAAAAACAGCAATGTTGATATCAGCAGCGGGCTGGATGCGTTATATAAGTTAACGGGTGACCGGACGTTACAAAGCGGTTCCTTTATCACGCGTAACAATATGGCGATACCGCTGAATATGACGAAGTCGCAAAATTACGTCTCCAGCAAAACCCGTACCGTCGATGACAATGGTGAGGTTAACGTCGCGGTCGAAACATCATCCATTATTACAGGGACCAGTTTTATCATCACCCCCCGCGTGCTTTCAGATGGTCGAATTGAGGTAGTGAGTGGTTTCACAAAACGGTATCTGGAAGGTATTGAAACTTATGATGATGTGCAGTTACCGAACGTAAGCACCACGGAATCATTTAATTCGTCAATTATTATGCCGGGCGATCTGCTAATGGTAGGCAAGTATGATGTGAAAGGTGAAAATGGTGGTCTGGAATATCAGGTCTTGGGTATCGGTGACAAAAATGAAGATGAATCTGCGACGATCGTCATGGTAATTGGCGTCGATTATTATCGTCAGCCTATTACTTCCCGATAGGAATAAATGGTTATGGATAAACTGTTACAGGATAATAATATCCTTACCGGTCTGCTCTGGGAACCGGACAGTATGTCTCACCTTGACCCTGGCGCGCAGGCAGCTTTTCGCGGAATGGTAAAGGCTAATCGTCGGGTAATCTATAAAGATTCTGACGGGCGTTTAGCAGTGGGTTATTGTGAGAAAATTTCTACCCTTTATGAGCCTTTTGCGATTTATATTAAAGAGTTATTTGGGGATGGCATCTATTTCTCACATGGTGATGATAATTTCACTTATCTGCTCATTATTAATGGTGGCCGGATTGTCAGTGGAACCGATTGCTTTATAGAGCGCAGCCTGTTTGATGAGCTCATGCGGCACCCGGAACAATATGAACACCTGGAAGTGACGTCGCTGACCGAAGTCCAGCTTTCTGTGGTGATAGAGAAATGCGCGGCGCATCAGCTCTCTCTGAAGCGACGTCGCAGATTCATTATTAGCTCCATTCTGGCTGGTGGTCTGATATTTTTGGCGCTGCTTGCTTTAGCACTTCATTTTCTGGTGGCGGGGTAATTTATGCTGGAAGGTCTCTATTTCTGGAAAGGTAAGAGCGGAACATTTTCTACAAGTCGAATTATAATTATTATTCTGGCTATTGCTTTACTGTTGTGTGGTGCTGGTGCAGGCTATTGGTATTATTTTATAAAGATGCCGCAAGACGAAATGCTTGCTCAGCAACACCAGGCTGCGCAGAAACTGCTTAACGATAAGGCTTCTGTACATGACTGGTATGAGAAATCATTAGAGGGAATGAGCATTGATTTCGGTATTCGCCTGATTGATGAAATTCATCGCAGCGTTATTCCGTTCGCATTGATTAAACTTCCTGTTGAGGGACGAAGCTATGGCTGTTCGCTAAAGGCGTGTCACATGACTTTTGAAATCGATCCCGCTGCTATTTTGACACAACCAGAGTTAACTTTCTTTGGTAAAACCTACGCAGCATCATTTCCTGTAAAAAAAGGAAAGAACAGGTCGAATGGGGTTTCACTTGAATACAATGACATGAAAATTGCCCGCAAAGAAAACGGCTTATTAAGCGCGTATAAGAAGAACAAACCTTTGTCGTTATATTCCTGTAATGAGGTTATCTCTTATATCAAAAGCTATAACTCAACGTTGACGGGCGGAAAGGGTAAAAAGAAAAATGGCGAGATTGTATTTAAGACCCTGCCTAAATCGACAGTCGCAGCGCTGGAAAAAACATTAGCGGGGGACGTTAAGGCTTACGGTATGCTTTCAGCAGAGTGGAACATGACGCTGACAAAACCACACTCCACATCAGTGAACGAAGGGATATTATTACAGGTTGCCTTGTATAAACAGGCGTATCGGGATGCCTTTCTTATCAGGAAGATTGAAACAATTAACGATGGAATAAAAGTATCCGGAGGATTAGTATGCAAAGCGTAAAAAATATCATCATATTTGCAGTATTAATGGTGGGATCCGGACTGGTACAGGCCGCTCCGACTACTGACTTGCCGCCTGCCCCCAAAAACCAGACCGGTAAACCAGCGCTGGTAGGCAATGGCGAGAAAGCTGCGTCTCCTGAGGTAAAAAATGTCGATGAGAAAGCCCTGAATGAACAGTCAGCGGAACTGACGATGCAGGATCATATTCAGGCTCTCGTTGAGCAGGATTATCTATATCAGTCAGAATATCGCAAGCTACAGCAACAGGTTGAACTAGAAAAAATGTTGAGCGAAATTCGTAAGCTGCGCGGTGAAGATAAAATAAAAGCGAGGGCAACTCCAACTCCCGTAATCGAAGCGAAGATCAAGACTGAAAAGAGCGCGCCTGCGGTAAATACAGGTAATAATATTGCGAAGCCGCACGTAGTACTGGAATCAGTCATTGGCGGTCTTTCTCGGGTTGCTATTGCTAATCAACGCGGTGATACATTGTTATACGTCACTCCAGGAAATGTATTTTCCATGGACGGCGCACAATACATTTTAACCAAAGATCGTAAAAACGGGTTGCAAATTAAGGAAGCTAACCCGTGAATATAGATTTTAAACGAATAACGACTGAAGATATATTTTCCGGTCTTTGGGAATATCATGAATTTGAAGGAATAGGCATTAATGCTATTCATGATGGTTATGAGTATTTATTAGTACACACTATCAATATCGATAAGCTATTTGAATACAAGCTCCAGATAAGCCGGCTGAAATCAATGCATAAACGGCCAGTCATTGGCCTGGCGATAGTAACGGAAGAAGATTATTTTCATATACTGGAATTTATCTCTCTTAAAGCCCTTAACGCTGCGCATAATGATATTGATATCACAGACACGCAAAAACAGTTGGTCAATATCTTACAGCGCGTTGTAAATATGGGGGCCAGCGACCTTCATATTACACGGAATGATGTGTTGGCGTTACTCGAGGCGCGCGTAAATGGCGTATTGATGCCGTTTATGCAGATTAAATCACAGCAGTGTGATGAACTGGTATTTGTTTTGTACAACGTAGAGGCTACAACCAGAGATACAACATGGAACCGGGCAATTCCGCAGAATGCGAATATTCTCTACAGTCTTAACGGTAAACCGTACCGCTTCCGTTATGCCCATTTTCCCATTTTTGGCGAAACGGCGGATTGTTACCATGCTGTGCTGCGTATTATTCCTTCCGGTTTGCAAAAAGATAACCTGGGCTCGCTGGATAAAATAGGCGTTTCGTCTGCCGAAATTGCCGATTTGAAAAAGATCCTTAGCAACCCTTATGGCGCGTATGTCATTGCGGGAACGACAGGTTCGGGCAAATCCACCACGCTGAAAAACCTGATGGAATGGCTACAAATTAACCGCTATGACGATCGCGGCTGCTTTTTGACGGTCGAAGATCCCGTGGAATATCAGATATACGGTGCCAAGCAAAGCTCCGTTGTCAGCGTCGAGGGGGGAGGCTTCCACGCCGCAATTAAATCTGCGTTACGCCGCGACCCGGATGTACTGATGGTGGGGGAGATTCGTGACAATGTTTCAGCTAACGCTCTGGCGGGCGCCGTTGAGAGTGGACATTACTGTTTTACCACCGTGCATGCGGGCAATATCGTTTCACTCCTGCAGCGTATGTCCGCATTAGGTATCAGCAGTGACAAGCTCTCCACGCCAGGCTTCGTTGCTGGGTTGCAGTGTCAGAAACTGGTGCCGGTGCTTTGCGATACCTGTAAGCAAGTCCATGAAGAGATTACCCTTTCCGACCGCACTTTTACTCTGTTCCGGGCAAGCGAGAAGGGGTGTGTAAAGTGTAAGAAGAGCGGTATCAAAGGACGGCAGCTGGCGATGGAGTATTTTTTGCCAACCTATGACGAACTGGCGGCTATCTCCCGTCAGGAGTGGCTTAATGTTTACACCCTGTGGCGGGAAAAAAGAAAGACAGCGGTAGGACTTGCTGAAGGGTTTGAGATCCGTGAAAAAGTCATGGCGCATGTGCTGCTTGGTCGTGTGGATGCGCGCTGGTACGCAATGGAATTTGGCGTATTGCCAACAGAAGATCTGGAGATGATCGTTGAAAAAATTCAGTAAGAAACAGCGCATCTATATCTACCAGTTTTGCGCAGACATGATTAAGGCCGGTCTGCCTTTGTATGATTCGATGCAAAAACTGCAAAAAGAAGGTCAATCTTTACTGGGGAAAGCCT
>NZ_JAHLQZ010000219.1:0-6018 GCF_018919505.1 Citrobacter sp. S55_ASV_140 | reverse complement strand
TGATGCATAGTTATCCTGAGTTACAGGTGCATTTTGAGCTTTACGATCGGCAAATTGATTTGGCGCAGGATAATATCGATTTAGATATTCGTATTAATGATGAAATCCCTGATTATTATATTGCGCATTTGTTAACGAAAAACAAAAGAATATTGTGTGCGGCCCCGACCTATTTACAAAAATATGGCGAGCCGATGACGCTACAGGAATTAAGTCGGCACGATTGTCTGGTCACCAAAGAACGCGATATGACCCACGGAGTGTGGGAGCTGGATAACGGTCAGGAGAAAAAATCGGTCAAGGTAGCCGGGCATCTTTCATCGAACAGCGGTGAGATTGTGTTGCAGTGGGCGCTGCAGGGAAAAGGGATCATGTTGCGTTCCGAATGGGACGTACAACCGTTTCTGGCAAGCGGTGAACTGGTGCGTGTACTTCCGGACTATGCACAGAGCGCCAATATCTGGGCGGTTTATCAGGAGCCGCTGTATCGCAGCGTGAAGCTTCGCGTGTGCGTGGAGTTTCTGGCGACGTGGTGCCAGAACAGATTAGGCAAGCCAGTGGAAGGGTATCAAATCCCGTAGGTTGCAGGCCGGATAAGACGCTTTAGCGTCGCCATCCGGCAGTACCGTCACTCAGGATCTCTTTCGCGTTTTTTCTTCAGTTTAGTCCAGATCTTCGGCTCCTGACGGCGCCACAGACGCTGAATGTTGTCATGGTGACGTAGCAGAATTAAGCACGACAACATGGAAACCGGGAAAGTGAACTGGGGATTAAACCACCAGACATAAAAGGGAGCGATCAGTGCGCTGACGATAGCGCCCAACGACGAATAGCCGCTGAGCAAGACGGTCAGCAGCCAGGTTCCCGCCATTACGCCCGTTAAGTCCCAACCAATTGGCGCAATTGCACCAAAGGCGGTGGCAACGCCTTTCCCACCCTTAAAGCCGAAGAATACCGGCCAGATGTGTCCCAGACAGGCAGCGATCGCTATCAATCCCAGCCAGAAGGGGCTGACGCCTAGCGCATAGGCGCCCCAGACGGGTAACATGCCTTTCAGTACGTCGAAAATCAGTACGGCGACGGCGGCTCCCTTACCACCGATGCGCAGCACGTTTGTCGCGCCCGGATTGCCGGAGCCGCTGTCACGCGGGTCCGGCAATCCAGCGAGGCGGCATACCAGAATGGCACTGGAAATAGAGCCGCAGAGGTACGCGAAGATAATCATTCCAGGCGCGATTGCACTCATAAGCTGTTCCGTTTTGAAAATGTCGAGTAAAACGCTACTTCTATGGATAATACGCATATTTCGCCGGAAGTGGTATCCGGGTTAGTCAAAAAGCAGGCGGATCGTGATGGATATTGTATTTATAGAGCAACTTTCAGTAATCACCACTATCGGTGTTTACGACTGGGAACAAACGATCGAGCAAAAATTGGTGTTCGATATCGAAATGGCATGGGATAACCGTAAATCGGCTAAAAGCGATGATGTCGCAGATTGCCTGAGCTATGCTGATATTGCTCAAACGGTTGTTAATCATGTGGAAGGCGGACGTTTTGCGCTGGTAGAGCGCGTAGCGGAAGAGGTGGCGGACCTCCTGCTGAGTCGCTTTAATTCCCCATGGGTGCGTATCAAACTCAGTAAGCCTGGCGCGGTGGCGCGTGCGGCAAACGTCGGGGTTATCATTGAGCGTGGCAATAATCTGAAAGAAAATAATTAATTTAATAATTTCTAAAACAAACAGGTATAAAAGGGTCCTTTCGTCGGCTCTTTTTTGCCGTGGTTTCTTTATGTAGGGGTTTATTGATGAGTGATATGCACTCGCTGCTGGTGGCGGCAATTTTGGGTGTGGTCGAAGGTTTGACGGAGTTTTTACCCGTTTCCAGTACCGGCCATATGATTATTGTTGGCCACCTGTTGGGTTTTGAGGGTGATACCGCAAAAACATTTGAAGTGGTGATCCAACTGGGCTCTATTCTGGCCGTCGTGGTGATGTTCTGGCGACGTCTGTTTGGCCTGATTGGCATTCACTTTGGCAAAGCCCCACACGAAGGTACTGGCAAAGGTCGGTTGACGCTGGGCCATATCCTGCTCGGGATGATTCCGGCCGTTGTCCTGGGACTGGTTTTCCACGATACCATCAAATCGCTGTTTAACCCGATCAACGTGATGTATGCGCTGGTGGTAGGGGGCCTGCTGCTGATAGCCGCAGAATGCCTGAAGCCGAAAGAGCCGCGCGCGCCGGGGCTGGATGATATGACCTATCGCCAGGCGTTTATGATCGGTTGTTTCCAGTGTCTGGCGTTGTGGCCGGGTTTTTCCCGCTCCGGGGCGACGATTTCTGGCGGTATGCTGATGGGGGTGAGTCGTTACGCGGCATCTGAGTTTTCTTTCCTGCTGGCGGTGCCGATGATGATGGGCGCGACCGTCCTGGATCTCTACAAGAGCTGGTCTTTCCTCAGCGCGTCAGATATTCCGATGTTTGCAGTCGGTTTCGTGACAGCGTTTATCGTGGCGCTGGTGGCGATCAAAACCTTCCTGCAACTGATTAAACGCATCTCGTTTATTCCGTTTGCGATTTACCGCTTTATTGTGGCGGCCGCCGTCTATGTGGTCTTTTTCTGAATAATTTGATGAAAACATCCTGTTTGTTTACAGGATGTTTTCATTTATAAAATGAATAATCCGCTTTAATTAATATACTGTATATAATTGTTGTGCCAGCATTCTATGGTACAGATGATTTATATGGGAAATTAATTCATCACTTTAATCTTATTTTTAATTAAACACTGCATAAAAAGTTGTATGCTTTATTTGCTTTGTTAAATAATGTGACTGCAGCAAAGTTAAATTTACATATATTTGTTTCTTAAATGGATGGCGTTTGAATGGAGTAAGTTATGAAATTAAACAAGATTGCACAGTCAGTTATTTTTGCCGCCATAGGGGTTCCTTTCCTGGCATCTGCGGCTTCTGTTACGCATAACGATGATACCAATAGTTTTTCTGGCCTTGATGCCTGGATGATGATTTCGAAAGATTTGGGAAATACCTGGGAAGCCTATACTGACGAAAGTCAGAATAACTTTCCGGGTTCAACCTATGGGATTATTGCTGCCAAGGATGAGCTTGCTATTATATCCCAGCCTTATGATCCAAACTCTACCTATAGAGGTGGAGAGAAAGTTCGCTTCCTGGGCTATTACTGGACGGCGCAATGGTGGGTTGATCAGGGGGGTAGTCCTTCCACGGATTCTGTATGGAAAAAGGGCGATAAAGTCAATTTTAACATTTACTCAGAATTTCAGTTTACCCCTTATACAGGGCAGAAAGCGGAAGATCTGCAAAATAGTGAGAAGAAAAGGGTTAAATCACAGCGCAAAGTGATTGGCTATTTTCCTGAATGGGGAGTTTACGAGGCGCATAATTACTTTACCCCCGATAAGGTGAACTATAAGGGCCTGAGCCATCTTAACTATGGTTTTGCCGTAGTTAAAAACGGTGTAGTGACGATGCATGATACTACGCAGGCGCCTAATTTAATGCGTGAGCTTGACAAGCTTACAGAAAAAAATAATGTCACGTTTATGCTTTCTGTTGGTGGTTGGGATAACTCACAGGAAGGCGTGTTTGAAGCGGCAACTCGCACAGATGAAGGCGTTGAGAAGTTGGCGAACAGCATGGTCGATTATGTCCATGCATGGAATTTTGATGGTCTGGATATTGACTGGGAGTATCCGGACAACGACAGTGAAAAAGCGCAGTTTACTAAACTTATCAAATCATTACGCGCCAAGCTTGATGAGCAGGGGCGCAAAGACGATAAGTACTATCAACTTTCTGCCGCTGTCACAACCAACCATAACAATGTGGCTTATATTAACCCAGCTGTCACCGCAGATTACCTCGACAGTATCAACGTAATGGCATACGACATTCACGGCGCTTTTGATGCAAAAACGGGCCACAATGCTCCGCTTTTCGCCAATCAAAAAGATGACGATCAGAAGTTGAATGTCTCCTCTGCGATGAGTGAATATGCGGATGTTTGGCAGATTCCTAAAGAAAAATTAATGATGGGCGTTCCATATTACGGAAGAGGATGGGGGTCTGTTCCTGCTACACAAATTGAAGCGGGACTGCCGGGGCTATTCGCGCCGGGTGAGGCGTCTGTAAAAGGCGCATGGGATGATGAGGGGCAATATACTGGCACCAACCCGTGGTATGTTCTGAAAGAAAAACTAGCCAGTGGCGAATACAAACGGTATTGGGATCCGCAGTCACATGTTCCTTATTTATATAGCGTAGGCAGTCAGGAGTTTTTAACCTATGATGATCCGCAATCTATACGTGAAAAAGTAGATTATATTAATCAACAAGGATTTGGTGGCGCAATCATTTGGGATATTAGCGGCGATACGGCAGACCATGAGTTAGGGAATATTGTTGATGATATTCTGACTACCTCAGTTGCAAAAGAGAAAGGTGCAACGCTCTACACTGATATAAATTATCTGGGTGATGATATTCAGACTAATGATGATATTTCATGTTTAGCCGATGTTAAATCCGCAACAGGCAAAAAAATGAATGACACTATCTCTTCAGTAAAAATTGCTGAGGGTAGTTTGGGTGTGAATGCTTTTACAAACTGTAATTATTCGGGGACAAAAATAGCGCTTCTGGAAAGTAACTCCGCGCTGAGTAGTGGTAATAATGCGATATCATCCGTAAAAATTATCAAGGCAATTGCTTACGAGGACTACGGACTGGAAGGGCGTTCTCTTGTTATGGATGGTGACATTAAGGATCTGTCAACTTACAGCCTCAATGATGCGCTATCTTCAATTCAGGTCGCTCAGGGTTACAAAGCCCGGCTATATGAAAATGGGAATTATAAAGGCAATTATATCGATATCACGGCCGGCAGTGCCGCAATACGTGATGGCTTTAATGATAAAGTTTCTTCTATTCAATTTATCAAAGAATAATTCCGTCTGATAAGAGCTCAACTTGCCCCTTTACAGGGGCAAGTTTTTTTAACCGATCGCCTTTTCTTGCTTCCAGGTGGCCACCGCCGCAATACGACGCCGGGTCAATTCCTCGCGAATCGCCTGACCTTTGAATCCTGCCTCAACGACGTCTTTCGTTGGCACCGCCTGCGCAACCTGCCAGGCTTCACGCAACAGCCTGCCTTGCGGATAATCCGCCGCTTCAAAGCCGGTACGCCCACGCACGTCTGCCTCGCTGGTCAGAGCGATTTGCTCCACGCGCTGTGGTTTACGCCATGCATCGATGGAATCAAACAGCTTAACGATGGTTTTTGGCTGCAGGATTGGGAAGGTATGAATGAGATCGTGGAACTCAGCCACCAGTTTGGCTAAATCACGGATGTCATTTGGTACGCGCAGGCGTTGACACAGTTGCTCGACCAACTTGACGCCCGCCGGACCATGACCGTGATGGCGTGGCCACAGCGCTTTAGGCGTTAATGCTTTGCCAAGATCGTGGCACAACGTGGCAAAGCGCACGTCGACCTCGGGGCTTAACATAGCGGCCATCGACAGCGTCATCAGGGTGTGAATACCGGTATCGATTTCCGGGTGCCACTTCGCGGGCGCTGGAACGCCGAACAGGGCATCAACTTCAGGAAACAGAACGCGCAGCGCACCGCAGTCGCGCAGAACCTTAAAGAACACCTGGGGATTACGGGTAGTTAAGGCGTTTTCCGTTTCTTTCCACACCCGCTCTGACGTCAGATGTTCCAGTTCACCGGCAGCGGTCATGTCGCGCATCAATGTCATGGTTTCGTCAGCGATACGAAAACCGAGGTGCGCATAGCGGGCAGCAAAGCGCGCCACGCGCAGTACGCGCAGCGGATCTTCGCTAAAGGCGGGAGAAACATGGCGCAGCAGACGGTTTTGCAGATCGCTGCCTCCGTTATACGGGTCGATAATCTTCCCGTCGTCATCGCGGGCCATTGCGTTGATGGTCAGGTCGCGACGTTGAAGATC